>CAZBOQ010000001.1:0-13996 GCA_964493555.1 uncultured Gammaproteobacteria bacterium
GTCATGGATGAGGTCAATAACACATCGTGCATACATGAGATCTACACCCTGGCCGATCCCAACTATACGGGGCGCGCTTCAGTGCCGGTGCTCTGGGATAAACAACGGAAAACTATCGTAAGCAACGAATCCTCCGAGATCATCCGGATGCTGAACAGTGCGTTCGACGGGCTCGGCGCTGAGCCGAGCGACTTCTATCCCGAATCGTTACGCATGACGATCGATGAGCTGAACGACTACATCTACCCAAACGTGAATGATGGCGTCTATAGATGCGGGTTTGCCACAACACAGGATAACTATGAACAAGCTGCGGAAAATCTTTTCGCTGCCTTGAACACACTGGAAGAGCGACTCACGGCACAGCGCTACCTGCTTGGTGATCTGATCACCGAAGCCGACTGGCGGTTATTACCCACATTATTGCGTTTTGATCCAGTCTACGTCGGTCACTTCAAGTGCAATACAAGACGGCTGATCGATTATCCAGCGCTGTGGGCCTATACGAGAGACCTGTACCAGCATCCCGGCGTTGCGGAAACGGTCGATTTTTCCCACTACAAGCAACACTACTATGCCAGTCACGAGTCGATTAATCCGACCAGGATCGTACCTGTTGGTCCAGATATCGATTTTTCCGCACCGCACGGACGCGAGGCCCTAACACCCCCTACGAAGGCAGCGCTCCAGTGAATAATGCGCTCAGCAGACGGCTGCACACTCTACATCGGGCCGCCTACCAGGCATTGGTTTACTGGATTCCCGCCGTCGTGGAAATGACAGATAAACCACGCGGCGAAATGCCCACTAACAATTACTCCGGCGGCGGTGGTGCCGCCGGTCCCCACTGCGAACCGAGGATCACGCTCATAGGATGCTTTTCCGTTTTGTGGGAGCCGTCCAGGAGATCTCCGTCGGTCCAATGCTCCATTCCGTGGCCCCAAGGATCCTGCCAATAGTCGAATATCTGGCTTCCTAAAATGTGACGCCCGATCCCCCAATCGTGGATATACTTTTTCTTGTCCTTGAGGTGCTCATGCCCCAGCCAAATTTCATTGACATCCTCCACTTCAAACGCAGCATGATGAAGGCCGGTTTGATCGGCTTGAAACGGCAGCAGGCTGTGGTGATCGACATGCTTGTCGCCACGGTCACAACGCAGGAAAGCGATTACAAGCTCATCGGGGTCCTCGGCGTAGCCGACATCTGACGGGATCATGCCGAGGCTGGTCCGATACCAGTCACACACTTTACTGAAATCAGTGCATTGCAGTACACAATGTCCAAGGCGCTTGATTTTCGCGGGTGCCGTCTTGGTCCGGATAAGTGTGCCAAAGCGCGTACGCTCGGAGCCCGTGTTAATCTTGCGCCGCGGGACTTCCAATAATGCAAGTCGTTCTACACCCGAGACAATCTCGACTTTGAAACCAGCTGGATCGGTTAGTAACACCCGCTTACCACCGCCCGGCTCATCTATATTCTCGATGCCAGAAGCACCCTCCATGGCAGCGGCCTTTTCCAGATCATCCTCTGTGGCGACCTGAAAGCCGAAGCCTATCAAACCCGGTTCCCCAAGCTCAGTAATGTGCAGGTGGTGATCGGGATCGCTACCGCGCATGTACAAGGCATTATCGGTGCGCGCCGAACGATGTAACCCGAAATCGACGAGAAACTCCTCCATCTGATCAAGATCGGGCGCACGCACCCGCACATACATGATATCCGCGACCTTAATCATGTTTTTCGCTCCTCGTTCGAAAGATTTACGACTTTAGGAAATGTGCGGTGATTTTGGCAAAGTCTTCCGGATACTCAATCATCGCCCAATGACCGCAGTTGGGTAGAAAGTAACCCCACGAATGCTCAATTAATTCGAGCAGGCGATATCCGCATTCGATCGGTACGACCTTATCGAGCTTGCCGCCTACCACCAGCGTTTTCTGAGACACTCGGCGCATAAAATCCTCTTCGTAATAAAGACCTCCGTTACGGCCGATCCAACTCATGATCGCATCATAGGCCGCACGAGTGTCCTCCTGCAAAGACATTGCGTGACGGTAACTGACCATTTTTTCGTCTACCTCGAACTTAGGGTTGGTCAGGCCCTTTACGATTTTACGCATTCCATCCGGCGTGTAATCGTAGTTCATTATAGATTTCAGCTCTTCGCTAGGCGCCTTGCGGACGCCGGCACTGCCCATCAAAATCAACTTATTCACCAGTTCCGGGCGCTCTATCGCGACCCCCATAGAGGTACTACCCCCCATCGAATTACCGACCAGATTGATTGGACCGACATCCAATGCTTCAACCACTGCAGCAATATGTTTGTTACGGTTTTGTTGGGAATACTCGTAGCCGACAGGATCAGGTTTGGCGGTCTCGCCAAATCCGATCATATCGACGGCATACACTTTGAAATATTCCGCCAAGGTCGGTACCACGCCACGCCAGTTACCGTAGGCGTCAGCACCGGCCCCGCCGCCGTGCAACAATATGACCGGGGGGCCGGAACCCGCCTCAAAATAGTGAGTTTTTACGCCACCCGCATCGACAAATTTACTTTCGGAACCCGGGATTACCTCGTTCGCCATCAATCTACCCCTCATAGCTTCGCTCTTAAAGCGAAGTCTAGGCATAGTGCTGACGTCGCACAAGCGGCGGGCGTAGATGTCGACTCGATTCCACAGGCCACTCAAACTGATCGCAATTCATGCGGTAACGGATATTCAGAAGATCAGTATCGCTAATCGCGCTGAGGGGTCTAATCGCTGCCGGTGTACTGTCGCCCGAAATCACTCAGATCGCTGGCGAGGGCGGCGCCGGTTACCCAGTCGGGTCACTGGGAGTCTACAAGAACGGCAAGGCGTTCAATGCAGTAGAATCCAATCGAAGATAAGGCAGTGTAAATCTATATGCGAGTGTCAGAGAGCGGTGAGAACAACGACACGGACAAGGAAGAAAACGAACTTGATACCGATTAGCCGAGCACTCGCCGCACCTCCTCCGCTAACGCCAGACAGGACGTCAGTCCCGGTGACTCAATGCCAAACAGGTTCACTAGGCCGACGACGCCGTGCTCGTGTTCAGTCTGGATAACAAAGTCCGCCGGCGGATCAGCCGGGCCTGCAAGTTTCGCTCTCACTCCCGTGTATCCCGGTTGCAATCTGGCTGGGTCCAACCCCGGGTAATAGCGCCTGATCGCAGCAACGAAATCGCCTTTACGGTTTTCATGGAACCCGTATCCCGGTCGTTCTATCCACACGACATCAGGCCCGAACTTGACCTGCCCCCCCAAGTCTAAGGTCACGTGGATGCCAAGACTGCTGGTGTCCGCCAATGGGTAGACCAACCGAGAAAAAGGACTTCTGCCAGAAAGCACAAAATAGTGTCCCAGGGCGAAATGGATCTGGGGAATACTGTCGGTCCTGACACCTCGTATGGTGCCTGCTACTTCGTGCGCCGTGAGCCCCGCGCAATTGATTACAGTTGAACACGCAACCCGGTAATCTTCTTCGCCACCCATCTCAAGGATGACATCGCCCCCATCCACACTTCCCCCGACCACTGCGGTGTTGCAAACAACTCGGCCGCCGACTGCTTCCAATTCGGCTCGTAGCGAAAGCATCAGCGCGTGGCTCTCGATGATCCCAGTAGAAGGTGAGGCAAGGCCCGCAAAGCACGTGATTTCTGGTTCAAGCCGACGCATCTGCTCGCGACTGACTTGTTTGAGATCGTCAACGCCGTTGTCTTTGGCCCTTTGGAAATAAGCCTCGAGGGTCGCGCACTCTTCATCTGAAGCAGCGATGATTACTTTGCCGATCCGCTGATGGGGGATTCGTCTCTCGCGACAATATTCGTATAACAACGCGTTACCGCGTACGCACATTCGCGCTTTAAGGGAACCGCTAGGATAGTAAATCCCTGCGTGAATAACTTCGGAGTTGTGGCTACTGATCTGCGTACCAATCGCGCCTTCCGCTTCCAGCACGACGACCTCGCGTCCTGCGAGCGCACATTCCCGCGCAACCGCAAGACCAATAACTCCGGCACCGATCACCACACAATCCAGATGATCGATGCCGTTCCCCATTTAGCTTAGTGGTATTAGCGCTCTTTAGCCACGCATTGGAGATAAAATGCGCATTGACTGAACAGCGAGTCCTGATCGTTCATCTGTTCCGGTAGTACCCGTCTTTGATGATCCATCACTCAAGTGTTAAGTGTCGAGCTCAAGGCAATACCCTTCAGCGAGGATATCCGTGCGCGGAACGAAGTCCAGCTCAGGAGTCCGCACGAATCCCATTCTCATGTACAGATGTTTCGCAGCTCGCATCATTTCCATGGTATGCAAGACGAGCACCTTAGAGCCGAGCTTTCGCCCTCGTCGGACGCACTCGTCCATCAGGGCGGCACCTATCCCTTTGCCCCTAGCTGACGGTACAACGGCTAGCAAGCGCACTTCGGGGGAGTCGTCGTTGTTCTCAAGGTAGGCAAAGGCCGCGCCGTGGGCATACAAGAGCACCGAACCAACAACCACACCGGCCTGTTCCGCGACGATTTGCTCCGCATCGCCAACGCTATCGAGAGCTGCGAGAATGCTAGTCTGATAGGCATCCCAATTATCTGCGGACAGCAATTTTGCATGCTCACTGTACGCAGCGATCGTCAATTGCCGGATCGCTTTGCTATCTCTAGCCTCCGCATCACGGATATTCAAAATCGGGCACCCAACAGAATTCAGACCACTTCCTCCATGACGCGTACGTAACTGTCAAGATGCGACATCGCCGCATCGTAGCCGCAGCACGGCATCCAGAACAGTAACCGCTCGGCACCGACCTTTGTAAACGCTTCCACCGCACCTGCATCTGCGGGGCACCCGTAGATACCAACCGGAATATGGCTACGACCTGCGTCAGCTGCCAATTCTCTTAGCTCTGCGATCCGGTTGCTGAGTCGTTCAGGGGAGGTTCTCCCGCCGATCGGCAGCCACTCATCACCATAACGCACCACCCGCTCAAGTGTACGCGGACCATCACCTCCGACCAACACTGGCGGGTGCGGCTTCTGCACCGGCTTTGGCCACTGCCATGCCTTATCAAAATTGACGAACTTACCGTGATAGCTTGCCTCTTCTTCGGTCCACAGTGCTTTCATCGCTTCGATCCGTTCGCGCAGCAGGGTCCAACGAGTCTCGTAGGCGGTGCCATGATCGGCCATTTCTTCCCGATTCCAACCCGCACCGATGCCGAAAAGGAAACGCCCATTGGAAATCAGATCCAAGGTTGATACGCGTTTAGCAAGAATGATGGGATCGTGCTGAATAACCAGCGAAATACCCGTCCCGATCTGCAATTTCTCGGTGACCGCGGCGGCGGCGGTAAGCGCAACAAAGGGGTCCAAGGTATGGCTATACTCACGCGGTAGTTCACCTCCACCCGGAAAAGGCGTCTCGCGCGTACCCGGAATGTGGGTATGCTCCGGGAGCATCAACGTATCGAAGCCGCGTTCCTCTAGTCCTCGCGCAAGCTCCATCGGACCCACGGTGTAATCAGTAAGAAACTGCAACACACCATATTGCATTTACATTTCCTCGTCGAAAACACCCAGCCGGCGGCAGAGCGTCTAATGCGTTACAATAACAGCGAACGATAACACGCCAGGACACAATGAAAATAGAAGAAAAATTCGTCGTTGCAGCACCGATAGAACGCGTCTGGGAATTCATCACTGCCCCCGAAGATGTGGCAGCCTGCATACCTGGCTGCGAAGGGGTGGAAACAATCGGTGAAGACAAATACAAAGCCGCCATCAAGGTTGGTGTCGGACCCATAAAAACAACCTTTAACGTTGATGTTGATGCCGTGGAACAGCAGCCGCCGACCTTCGCAAAATACGCGACCCGAGGCGAGGAAGGGGGTAGAGCCAGCCGTATCAGTGCTGAGTCAACGCTGGCCCTGACCAAGTTAAACGACGGTGACACTGAAGTAGCCTACACCTCCGACGTCTCTATCGTCGGCCGTTTGGGTAAATTCGGCCTTGGTGTAATGAAAAAAAAGGCCAAGCAGATCGGCGAGGAGTTCGCCAAGAATATTGCTGAGAAGTTGGAGGTGTGATGGACTTCTGCGAACACCGATCTTAAACGGAGAGCCCCTTTACCGTTCTGAGAGAGAACGGTTGAACGAGTTTCTGATTCGCAACATCACAACTGCAAGGCCATTCTTCAGCTCTCCAATATCTCTCCCACCTTCTCTCCTAACACCTGCAATGTCTCCTCAATCGTATCTAGATGCGTGTTGTAATTAAGGATCGCCATGCGTTGGGTCACCTTTCCGTCCAGAACAGTCGATGACAGGAATGCCCGACCATCACGACGTACCGCATCGACTAGACGTTGATTAAATTCGTCGGCATCACCACGATCGGGAACGTACCGGAAGGTGACAATGGAAAGGTCCGGTCGTGGCCCAACCTCAAATCCTTTCAGCGCTGTAACGCGATCATAAAAGTGTTCAGCCAGTAACAACTTTTCCTCTAATGCCGCGCGAAACGGCGCAAGACCGGCCACTTTGAGCGGCAACCAAAAACGTAGTCCGCGAAATGGCCGAGACAACTCGGGCGAAATCTCATGCAGCGAATATTCATCCGTCTTCATTAGCGTACGGGTATCTTCCATGTAGGGCGCGGTAAAGCTGAACGCGCGGTGCAGATCATCGATATCGCGCACCAGCACCATACCGCTACCGAACGGCAGAAAAAAACCCTTATGTGGATCGATGACCAGCGAGTTTGATCTTTCGATACCCACAAGTCGTTGCTTGCCCTCGTCGCAAAGCACGAAAGCGCCGCCATACGCCCCATCGACATGCATCCATAACCCATACCGGTCTACGATCTCCGCTATCGCGTCCATCGGATCGATGGTACCCAGGTCGGTTGTACCCGCCGTCGCCACAACCAGCCATGGTCTTAGACCAGCAGCAATGTCTTCACGGATCGACGCTTCAAACGCCACGGCATCCATACGGTAGGCCTTGTCGAGCGCTACCACTCGCGTTACGCAATCATTCAATCCCGCGATCCGCAGCGCCTTTATCACCGAATGGTGTGTGATCTTGGTTAGGTAGACGACTGCACTGGGAATGTCGCCCGATTTCAGGCCAGCCGCTTCGCGCGCCGTTACAACACCAGAAAGATTAGCAATACTGCCACCAGAGGTGTGATCGCCACCGGCGGTTGCCGGGTAACCAACGACGGACGCTAACCAGCGTACTAATTCCGCCTCAAGCCGCGCCGCGCCAGGCGAAGAATAGCGCACCCCGGGATAACGATTGGTCACCCCTGCCAGAAAGTCGCCCAGTGCCGAAGCATACAAACCGCCGCTTGGAATGACCCCGAGAAAACCAGGCGAACCGATGTTCACTCCTTCTTGATCAACATGCCGATGGATAATCTCTAGTGCCGCGTGGATATCCAGTGGGCTGTCGGAAAACTCGAGCTCCTCCCGCGCCGGTTCAGCCCGCGATTGCATATACACTGGCTTGCCCGGCAACGCCTCGATCTGCTGTTCACCATACTCGGCAATCGCCGCAAGATGCTGCGCGCGCATTTCGGCATTTAGCTCAAGGGGCTGGGCGAGCGCTTGTAACTCACCTAGGCGGGCGCGCTTGTCCATGCCGAATTAGTTTAAACTTGAACTAGATATACGATCCAGTGCGTTCGCTGGGTTTGCAAAGCAACTTTTATCGAATAGGGTGTTGCGCATGCCGGAATTTCTGGAATGGTTGTTCCCCTGGTCGCACGTCGATGCGGTACTCAAATTTGAATTGTTGATTTGGTTCGGTACGGTGGCAGCAGCATTTTGGATTTACGTACGCACAATCTGGCTGGGCAAACAATGGTTGCCGCTACGCTTCGCTCAGGATAAGGAAGAAAAGGGTTCAAACGCCCACTAGCGGCACAGGTTATGCAATCGATCTTCGACTTACCCATCGATGCGACGCTGTATGCCGGATTTCTCGCTGCAAGCCTTATTCTCGGTGCGCTGGCCGCCCGCCGAGTAAAGGGTCTTGCGGATTACTACGTCGCCGGTGCCCAGATGCCCTGGTATTTGTTGTGTGGCACCTTCATTGCTTCCAACGTCAGCGCAGGCCTATTACTCGGTGGCACAAACATGACTGGGCGCCACGGCTACACCATGTGGTGCTCTTACTTCACGACCTCTTTGGGTTATGTGTTGGCAGTGGGTGTCGTCGGCGTTTTGGTAAAACGTCTTGCAGCAAACCATCGGATTTACGACTTCGCCGACATTCTGGCAGTGCGTTATCCGAGCCGACGCACAGAGATCCGGGTGCTCACTGCCATCGTCTTACCGATTGTTTACATCCCATCACTTGCCGCGCAGTTCATGGCGTTAACCGTGCTTTCAGCTGCCATGTTCAATCTACCCTATGAAACTGTGTTACTGGTCGTGGTTGGAATCGTCGTTGCCTATACGGTTATGGGAGGAATGTTGGGCGTTGTGTGGACCGACACTTTTCAATTCCTGGTGTTGTTCGCCGGATTAATCTTTGCCGTGCCGTTGGGGATGACAATCCTGGGAGACGGGGATACGAGTCTCACCTGGGAGAAGATAGTCGCTATTTCGCCGGATCTCTTTCGCGCAACTACGGCCGATTGGAGCTGGCAGGATGCTGCTGGTCAATGGGTATGGGTATTCGCGCTCTGCGCACAGCCGCATCTGGTCACGCGCTTTCTGACAGCCAAGGACGAGCGAACCATCATCAAAGCTTTACCTCTCTGTGCCGTCGGTGCACTGGTAATTTACGCCACTACCGTACCAATTGGTTTGATGGGACAGCTGAGCATGGTCGAGGGGGAAACCGAACAGTACTATTACATGGCTTTGGCGCAGAACACCCTGGGACCGTGGTTAGGAACGTTTGTCCTTGTTGGGATCGCCGCGGCAGCGTTGTCAACCTGTTCAACCATCCTGATGGTTACCGCTCAAGCGTTATCACGCGATGTCTACGAGCGCTTGCACCCCGGAACGGTCACTGATCAACGGTTGCTCAGGTTCTCGCGGTTGAGCGTGCTCGTAATTGGGCTAACGGCAGGCATCCTGGCCTACTTTCAGGTTCTCGGAATCTTTTGGCTGATTGTGCTGTCCAGTTCGTTATTGGCCGCAATCTACTTCGTGCCACTGGTAGGCGGGTTTTTCAGCCGCCGCGCGACCGGCGCGGGTGCAATAGCAGGCATGGTCGCTGGCGCAATAGCCACCGTGGTTATATTCGCGGTCAATCAGAGCACCGGTTCGCATTGGTTCGTGCATGAACTGTTCGCAGGTCTCGGCGCAAGTCTGGCCGCCTGGTGGTGGGTCAACCAACGCAGCACACCAACCGCCGAAGAACGGGCGGCCCTAGCATCGATGGCGCGCTAGTCCATCTTCTTCAACTGCATTGCCGCGTTCAGCCTTGCGCGGCTCTCCCTGTTTCGCCCATCTTTACGGCGATGAAAATTGCGACAAATGCGGCAATCGTCACAAATCCGTAACCCGCCCATGGCGTGCCGAAACTATCGATCAACCAACCCGATATGAATGGACCTGCAAAGCCACCAGTGTTACCTATCATGAACATCACGCCGACGCCGGTACCGGCAAGCGCCGGTCCGACCGCTTTAATCTCGACCGGAACCGCCGACGCGACCGGAATGATCGAACCGAAACACATACCGGCAAGGATCAGCGCAACAATGAGCAGACTCCCTTGCGCAACGACCATTAAAGGAAGTGCAATAGTCAACGCAACGGCACAGGCTATCAATACTGGCTTGCGACGACCCAGGTGGTCAGAGACCATGCCACCCACGATGTTGAAGACCACAGCAGTCAGCATCATCCACTGCGCGGTTTGCGGAGAAAGCCCGCGGCTACCTAATTGCGACGGCAACAGTGCGATGATAGTCCAACAACCGAGCATTACAAACGCGTAGGTCAACGACAACAACCAGATGTCGCGGATCGCTAACACCTGTTTGAAGCTTTCAAGCATATTTTCACCACCGCTCCTACCTATCGCCTCGGCCGGATCCCGATAGATTGCGATCCAAGCAACAACGGCGATCAAACTCAGGGCCGCAAACAGCAACATCGTCGCCCGCCATCCGCCCATCGCTGGCAACAACACGGTCGCGGTAATAGCGAAAGCCAGCGTACCGCCAACCCCAAAGGCCGCGAACGTGACGCCGTTGGCTTTGCCGAGCTGCTGGGGCGGGAAAAAATTGCTGAGCGCCTTCGGCACTACTGCGCCTATCGGTGCGAAACCGACACCGTAGAGGAACATACAACCAATGAGCATATTGGCGCTGTCGACATAAAAACGCAGTGCCGATGCCAAACAAAGGATCAAAAATGAAACGCCTAATACCGAGCGGCACCCATGGCGATCAGCCAGCGCACCACCTAAGGGTGTGAATATCGGCGAGGCCAGATTGAACACGCCGATGGCCGCGCCCATTTGCGCCATCGACATGGTGAAATCTTCTGCAATCGCGGGAAACAGCACCGCAATCGATTGCATACCAAGGAAACCGAACATGATATTGGCGAACAACAACCCGACCACAACCCAGCCATACCAACTACCTTTGGTGCTCATTCCTTTACTTCTCCACAATTAACCCGACCACACCTTGAGTATGCACCATCGTTCTTGCGGTTCCTATCTCGAGCATTGGCCTGAGTTGGCATGATAACCGGTTGTGTTGGGCTTCATATGGCAGCTTAACGCCGAATTCGGAAGTCAAGGCCAGACTTCACAGCTATAAGCGAAACATCTCTATTAGATCAACGCTTTGGGTTGCATCTTCTGTTAGCGGCTATAGCCGAAACATTGAACTTAGTTTTGCTTTTTCCAGAACATTTTTATTCGCGTAACAGATATTCTGTTTTCAGTTTTCTGCTCCTCTTTCTCAGAGATACATCATACGCCACGAGGCTGGCGCTAGTGGGTAACCCGCCGAGGTTCGTGAGACAGCAGACACCTATTTTTTTGGAGGTATAGTAGCCCCAATAGGTGTGGACACCCACTGCAAAAGTTTGGAGGCCCGAATGAACCGGCGCGCAGGTTTACCTCAACTCAAAAAGTCAGTCACCTCATGCGCCGTGCGTGCGCCGCGTTCAATCGCACCGTCGATAAATCCGCGCCAACCATTAGCGCTATCGGCACTGGCGAACCACATCCTCCCTTCGCGGCTTTGTAGGGCGGTAAAATACTTGCTGAATTGATTCGGCCGGTACCAGCACCACGTTCCCTGTGAATAGGGATCCAGTCTCCAATCGTAACTGACCGCGGCGGTAACCTTCGCTTCCGGGAAGAAATCACGGACCCGTGCTTGAACATCGGCATCGTTAGTGGTGTCGATGCTATCCGGCGGTCCAAACGAGCACATCGTGGTCTCCCCCGAGCCGCCGTGGTAACCGAACAGCAGCGCAAAGGGATGGGGATTCGGTGCCTGTGCAAGAAAGTGAGGTTCGATATCATTGGCACAGTGAATGAAGGTCTTGTGACCACTGCCCGAGTGGCGCTCTTTTGCTGCAGCGACTTTTTCAGCGGATAGCGCCGGCTCGAACTCGACGTCATCGAGGACGTTCATCGGCACAGTCACAATAAGTGCTTTGGCCGCGTACACCGAGTCATCATCAGTCGTGACAACAACCCGGTTATCTTTCTGCTCGACCCGCCAAACCGGCGTTGACAATAGGATATCGGGATTACCGTCAGCAACCATCGCATCGATCAACGCCTTGGTCCCTTGTTTAAAGGTATAGCGCGACAAATTGTCGAAAAGGCGGGTGGTGTCCCAGCTGCCGAGTGCGTTCCAGCGCAGCAGGTCGACCATCCCACCCTCTTTGGCGTAGTTGTGACAGTTGGTCGACAACAGCGGCTCCAGAATGTCCCGCTGCTCCCGAGGCAGTTCAACTTCGTCCAAGCGATCGACTTGGGAAAGATGATCGTATTTCTTCCACTCATCGCTGGTCAGTGGTGCGAACGGTTCCGGAAAACATTCGTTCGGCACTTTGCATAGTTTCTGGAAACCGTCGTCCAGAATTTCCCACATCGCCCCCGTATCGTCGGTCTTCAGCTTACCGTTGGTCATCCACATATTGCGGTTGGGCGCGGCGCCCGGAGTTTCCTCCATCTCCAAGCCGTAACGGTTGATCTCCGACCATACATATGGCTGCAACCAACCCACCCAGGTACCACCCAGATCGGTCTTATGCCCGGCAAACTTGCTGGTGTAGGTGCGTCCGCCCAGGCGGTTACGTGCCTCGATGAGCAACGGTTTGAGCCCGTTCTTTATGAGATCGCGCGCTGCCGTGACGCCTGCGAACCCCCCACCTATAACAATAACGTCATACTCCGATCCGCTTTTCGGTGACTCGTGATGCGCAGCCAATGCCGTTTGTAACGGAGCGGCAGTTGCGGCCGTAAGCGACGTGGCGCCAGCTACTTTGATAAAATGGCGCCGCGAATAGAGTTCCTTTTTGAGTACGGCACGTCTCTTTGTCATTGTCGTTCCCTGGGGTTGGATACAGTAATTAGACTATTCCCCACAACCCAGGGAAGCAAGCCGGGGTAGATTCGGATTCAGCTGTCGAAACACCGGAGGCCTACCCGTCAATATCCGGATACTCCGGCAGCGTCAGGTTGGCGAGACCGGCAAGCGCCGTGATCGCCGTGCAAAAAATCAACATCGGCGCGTACGAACCCGTCGCTTCGAAAGTAACCCCGTAAGCGTATGGCCCGAGCGAACCGCCGACTAGGAATGCTCCGAATAAAAATCCGTAGATCTGGCCGAAGAAACGCATGCCGAAATAGCGGCCGACTAGATAGGCGAGCAAATCGAGTTCGGCGCCAACGCCGATGCCCACCAGAATGGTAGCCAAGTACGCACCCGACGGCGCCACGCCGACGGCAAGCATGCCGAGGCCCAAGGTCGCGAGCAGCATACAGGCAAACGCAACATACGGACCAAAGATATTGTCGAGTATGTAGCCGATTACCAGTCTTGAACCGATGATCGCAACACCAATCATTGCCGCCGCAGACGCAGCATCACCACCGCCCATGCCCCGATCAGTCAACATCGGCACCAAATGTGGCAATAAACCGAACAAGCAAAAAGAAAACGCCGCGAAGATAACTGCCAATGTCCAGAATAGGCTAGAGCGCATCGCCTCCGAGCGGCTCACCCCATACTCCGGTGTTGCCGTTGGCGTTCCTTCAGCACCGACCACACCGTCGGGAGTCAACCCTATCGAAGCGGGTGAGTCGTTGATCCACAGGTAGATAATGGGCATTGCGACGACCAAACAGACTGCTGCGAGCGTAAAATAACCCGCGCGCCAACCACCTTGGTCGATAGCAAACTGCACAAGGGGCGGCACGTAGGCAAAACCCAAGCCGTTACCGGTCATGGCGATGCCAAGCGCCAGCCCGCGGCGCCGATCAAACCACAACGATATGGTGCGAAGGTAAGGAAGACTGTTAGCACCAGCGGTCAAACATCCCAGTGCAGTAAACAAAACATACAACTGCCAGAGCTGGTTTACCAACGTGATCGACATCAAGCCGAGACCGAGAATCAGAACTGATGGGAGCAACACGCGGCGGCTGCCGAACCGATCTACCAGATGACCGAGGAACGGTATCGAAACGGCCAGCGTGATCGTAAAGAACGTTACCGCTAGACTAATCTCAGCCCGATCCCAGCCGAATTCTTCCCCTAGTGGAACGATAAAGAGTCCCAGCGAACTGAATATGTATTGTCCGGGACTTGTGGACAAGCAAAGAAGGCAAGCGGCTACGACCCACCATACGTGGAAAATGCAGCTTTTAATAAGCCAGACAGAAACCATGCAGTCCGGATAGGCAGTACCATCGACAGGCAACACATAAAATGTAGGGAAACTTCGGCCGGCTAAAGATGT
>CAZBOQ010000002.1:0-6906 GCA_964493555.1 uncultured Gammaproteobacteria bacterium
AGAGCGACCAGTCGATCGCGGAGCGCCGTGGTCCGCACAAACCAGCTCTCCACCGGGTAGCTCATTAGCGGCGTACCCTTGCGCCAGTCGTGTGGATAGTTGTGGCGGTACGTATCTTGGCGAAACAACAATCCACGCTCCCGCAGATCGCGATTAATTTTCTTATCGGCGTCTTTAAACCAGAGTCCAGCGACCAGCGGCGTTGAAGCCAAAAACCGTCCGTCTGGCGCGATTGGGTTAAACACCGGCATACCCTCGCGCCGGCCTACCTCGTAGTCCTCAGCACCGAAAGCCGGCGCCTGATGGACAATTCCAGTACCGTCTTCGGTAGAAACATAGTCAGCCGACACGACCCGCCAGGCACTAGAAATATCATGTTCGTCGGTCGGGAGACTAAACAACGGTTCATACTCGCGGCCGACCAATTTACTCCCGCGCATAACCTCGACAACCTCGACTTCGCCGTTCAATATCTCCAAACGGGCACTGGCGAGGATAAGGAATTCCGGCTCGGAACCTTCGACCAGATAGCGAACTTTCACATATTCGATATCGGGACCAACGGCGAGTCCAGCATTGGAGATCAAAGTCCATGGCGTCGTAGTCCACGCGAGAAAGCTCGTTCCGTCGTCTTCCCGACTTCGAAACCGGACATAGACGCTGGGATCATCGACTTCCTTATAGCCGAGACTAACCTCGTGAGAAGACAACACGGTTTCAGAGCCCGGGCTGTACCATTGGATTTTGTAACCTCGATACAGCAGATTCTTCTCGTGCATCTGTTTCAGCAACCACCAGACGGATTCGATGTATCTGGTCTGATAGGTCACATAGGGGTCATCGAGATCGACCCAATAGCCGATGCGCCGGGTCAGCCTGTTCCACTCCGCTGTATAGCGTTCGACGCTTGCCCGACATGCGGCGTTGTAACGGGCGACGCCGTATTCCTCGACCTGGTCGCGCCCCTCAAGTCCAAGCTCCTTCTCGACTTCGATTTCTACCGGCAGTCCGTGGGTATCCCACCCGGCTTTCCGCTCGACGCGCCGACCGTTCAGGGTCTGGTAGCGACAGAAAATATCCTTGATCGTACGAGCCAACACATGATGGATCCCGGGCATACCGTTGGCGGTCGGCGGCCCTTCGTAGAAGGAGAAAACCGGCGCATCTGCCCGCGCCCGGACACAACGCTGGAAAATGTCCGCCTCGTCCCACCAATCGAGGATCTCGGTCTCCAGCGAAGGCAAATCGAGCGCCTTTATTTCTTGGAAGCGCTTACTCATTCGGCATCGGCCCGACCAACAAACCCGCATCAATCCGCGTGCTGAACAGATTAACCCGCCAATCGAGATGCGGACCAGTGGCACGACCAGTCGAACCAATCTCCCCCACCAACTCTCCCCGCTCCAACGGCTGCCCCTCGACGACGTGGACCTTGTGAAGATGTAAAAACGCCGATGTCAAGCCATGCCCGTGATCAATCATTAACGTGCCCCCGGTGTAGTACATATCGGAGTGAGTGAGCGAAACTACACCGTTGGCTGGTGCGTATACCGGTGTACCGCGCGGCGCCGCGATATCAATTCCATAGTGAGGTTGTTTTAGTTCGCCGTTTAAAATACGTTGGCTGCCGTACACGCCGGAAATAATTCCGAACGCGGGCCAGTAGAATCCGGATTCAAAATGGGTTTCGGCAGTATCGCGCTCCCGGACTGTGTTTATGAGAGCCTGCTCCGCCTTGATGCGCGCGTAATCTTCGGCGCTTGGTGTCACCATTTTCCCGGGCAAACCATCGATGCGCTGAGTCTGGTATTCACGGTCGATAATTGTCAATTTCCGACTAATGAGCTCTCCGTTTGCAAACTCAATCTCCAGCAACGACGTCGCTGGTGCCTTACGGTCGAAGCCGAGAAGAAACAAGCCATCGCCGCTCACCCGGATCTGTTTGCCATCTAGTCGAACCCTTGCACCCGCTGCGGTACTGCCGCGAACGAGTCCTCCTTCGATAAATTCTCCATCCAGAACAAATGGCACCGGCGACTCGGCATCGGTGCTGTACGCCGGCGCAACACAAACACAGAACACTAGCGTGGAAATAATCGCGTTTAGCGATGCCACCATTACTCGACCAACAATCCTAGTCGTTCATGCCATTCCCGGATCGACTCCTCGGGGTAACGCTGAAACTCTTTATCGTTCTCACCGACCTGGAGTTGGACCCAACCGGGTTTAAACTCCAACATTAAATGGGTTCGTTCTGGCGCGACCGGTAGTTCTGAATCTATCGCCGAGGCCTGCGGGTGAAACATCTCCGGCCAACGTGGATCCCACACCCACAGAGCGCTACCGCAGTCCGCACAAAAATAACGTTGTGCCGAGCTCAGCTCCGACTCTTTGTCCTCGGGGTTCTGGATCCACGCCTGGTAAATCCGGATATGTTCTTTACCCTGCACCTGCAGACTGTCATATTCACCCTTCAAGTTGATGGCGTAACCGCCACCACCCGCAGTCTTTCGGCAGATTTTGCAATAGCAAAGGTTAAAGGCGTACGGCTCCTTGGATTCAAAGGAGAATGTCACCCCGCCACAATCACAAGATCCCTCAAAGTTCATCAGCCTCCTCAATACCGCTTCCCACAAAACCACCACGATAGCGGAAAAGCTCGCCGGCCTCAAAAACGTAAGGCGCTGTTATTCACTATCGCAATCCGTTATTTTCCACGCCCATGGAAATCGTGCTCGCGGCTGTCGTGCCGGTATTCGGCGTTGCCTTCATCGGTTTCAGTGCGGCCAAAATAGGGCTGATTAACGATAAAGCTACCGACGGCCTGTCTCGCTTCGTATTCGTCATCGCCGTGCCCATAATGCTATTTCGCACTATGGCCAGTATTGAACTACCAGATGTTACCCCCTGGAGTTTGCTACTTTCGTACTATCTGGGTGGCCTCGGCGTATTTGGCATCGGCATGCTAAGCGCCCGCATACTGTTCGACGCCAATACCCAAGAACAGGGGGTGATGGGATTCTCCTGTATCTACTCAAATGCTGTCTTGCTCGGTATTCCCCTCTTACTGGCGGCGCTGGGCGAGCGCGCTGCCTTACCCTTGTTTCTAGTCGTCGCCTGCCAGGGACCGATTTTCTTTACGTTGGGCACGGTCATCGTCGAGGCTTCGCTCGGACATCGCGATGAACTACGCAAACTCCCGGCTCAGGTCCTCAGCGGCCTACTACGCAATGGCATTGTAGTCGGTATTGCGCTCGGCATAAGTTGCAATTTACTGCGCGTGCCAATTCCAGCCACGCTCGATGCCGTCGTCAGTAAGATTGCTATTGCCGCGCCCGCTTGCGCGCTGGTTGCGTTGGGGGCATCGCTGAATCAGTACAGGATCAACGGAGATTTGCGGGAGCCATTGTTAATCGTGGGTTTGAAGAACTTCCTCCATCCATTAACGGTCTGGATACTGGCAACCCAGGTATTTTCGGTCCCATCCCTATGGGCCACGGTGATCGTCGTGATGGCGACACTGCCCACAGGCGTTAATGCTTTTGTGTTCGCAAACAACTACAAGATCAAACAATCCGCAGTGAGTCGTGCGATCGCGCTTTCGACATTGGTATCGTTGTTCACGCTGTCGGCTGTGCTCGCCGTGATGGCGGGAAGTTAGTCGCCTCGGGGTGTCGTCCATGATATTGAGATCGGCTGGCGTTGCTCGTTCCAACGATACGGAGCACCGACGTTTGGTTGGAAATGGACCGCTTAAGGGGATGCGCTTAACGTCGTTACAGCGCAACATTAGGGCGTGAGGCCCACGTTGCCGTTTACTTTAGGAGGATAAGACTTGTCAGAAGTAGATTTTGTGCCTGGGCAGCGCTGGATAAGTAACACGGAATCGGAACTGGGGCTCGGCATTGTCGTGGAGAGTGTCGATCGCCGCGTCACACTCAGTTTTCCAGCCGCAAACGAGCGGCGCGTCTACGCCGTAGACAATGCACCACTCAGTCGTGTCATCTACGACGTAGGGGAAACGGTTCACAGCGAAGATGGGGTGTCGCTACTGATCTCTGAATGCCTCGACGACGAGGGTTGCGTTGTCTACGTAGGGCTCGACAACGACGGACGATCCGTAAGCCTTACAGAACTCGATTTGGACAGCTTCGTGCAGTTCAGCCGCCCGTTGGACCGCCTGTTTGCCGGACAGATTGACAAAAATAAAAGCTTTCTGTTGCGCACCGAATCGTTGGCACAACAACATCGCCACATCCAATCTCCCGCCTACGGGCTAGCCGGCCCGCGAGTGCAACTGTTACCACACCAATTTTATATCGCCAAGCAAGTATCTGAGCGCTATCACCCACGAGTACTGTTAGCCGATGAGGTCGGACTTGGTAAGACCATCGAGGCAGGTCTTATTTTGCATCAACAGTTGCTCAGCGGCCGTGCAGAACGGGTGTTAATCATTGTACCTGACAACCTAATCCATCAATGGCTGGTAGAGATGCTACGCCGGTTCAATCTTCACTTTACAATCCTCAACGAAGAGACTTGTGTCGCGATCGAAGAAACGAACGGAGACAATCCTTTCGAGTCCGCTCAACTGATCCTTGCAGGACTATCGCTACTGGTTGATGAACCCAAACGTGTACAACAAGCGGTGGAGGCATCCTGGGATCTGATGGTGGTCGACGAGGCCCACCACTTGAGTTGGACCGAATCTGTGGCCGGACCTGCTTATCTCGCGATAGAAGCGGTCGCGCAGACCGCCGCTGGCCTAGTGTTAATTACCGCAACCCCAGAGCAACTCGGCATCGAAGGGCATTTCGCCCGGCTACGACTGTTGGATCCTCATCGTTATAATAGCCTTGGTGAATTTCGTGCAGAAGAAAAAAACTTCCGCCCAATTGCTGAGCTCGTCCAGCGACTACGCGAGCCGCAGATGCTGGAGGAATTTACTGGCGAATCCGAACTGCAAAAACAGTTAGCAACATTTCTTGGGGTTAACCAAGTCGACGATATGGCGAGTGCGAAACCTGAACACAGGGCATCGCTGTTCGACATTGCAGTCAGAAACCTGTTAGACCGTCATGGCACAGGACGGGTTCTGTATCGTAACTGCCGCGACACGGTCGCTGGTTTTCCAAAGCGCTGCGTCCACCCCCATCCACTACCGCCGCCGGATGAGTATCTTGCGCTGAGGAAAGCCTCTTCCATCGAGAAATTACTCAACCCTGAGCGGCTGCTCGGTGAATCGTGGCTTGTATTAGACCCGCGTGTCTCATGGCTGGACGAATGGCTGCACCAACATCGCAACGAGAAAACCTTAGTCATCTGCGCTCGAGCGCGAACCGCGGCTGCATTAGAAGAACACTTGCGAGCGCGACGCGGGATCCGCTCCGCGGTATTCCACGAAAATCTTAGTCTGGTCGCCCGAGACCGAGCGGCCGCTTACTTTGCCGACGAGCAGGAAAACGCGGAGGCACTGGTTTGTTCCGAAATCGGCAGCGAAGGACGTAACTTTCAGTTCGCCAGCAATCTAGTGTTGTTCGACCTTCCGTTAAATCCGGATCTATTGGAACAGCGAATCGGCAGGCTCGATCGTATCGGGCAACGCAACGTTGTTCAGATCCACGTGCCTTACTATGAAAGCACCGCATCCGAGGTGTTATTCAGGTGGTATCACGAAGGCCTTGCCGCTTTTGAACAAGTGTTCCTTGCGGGTAGTGCGATGCTCGATCAATTCGAGCAGGAACTCCGCCAAAGAATGTTGGAGCCCGAAGACACAGAAGCCCACGAACGACTTATCGATACCACTCGCGAGACAGCGCTTGCAACGCGGAAAATGCTGCGCGACGGACGCGATCGCCTGTTGGAATTGAATTCCTATGATGAAGAAGAAGCGACTTCCATTATCGAAGCAGTTCACGAATCATCCGGCCGACTTAACCTCGCTGATTACATGGACGACATATTCGATTTTTTCGGTGTCGAAGCTCAGGCGGACGGCCCGCTCAGTCTGGTAGTTCATCCCAGCGATCACATGCTGTGTCATAACTTCCCCGGTCTTCCGGAAGGTGGGATCACGGCGACCTATGATCGTGCATTGGCACTGACACATGAGGAGGTACATTTTCTAACCTGGGAGCATCCGATCGTCACCGGTGCTATGGACATGATGCTGGCTGGAGAGTTCGGCAACGCTACTTTGTGCGCTTTGAAGGCGCCATTCCTGAAACCGGGAAGTCTAATACTCGAAGCCATTTTCCTGGTGAGTTGTGTCGCGCCACGGCACCTGCAGATCCCTCGCTATATCCCGCAAGGATCGATACGGGTAGTCGTCGATCTGCAAGACAATGACTTGAGCAAGGCGCTTAGTGCGGATCGCATCGATGGAATCATGGTGGAGACAATCAAAAAACGGGTGGCACACCAAGTGGCCAAACGCGCGCGTTCCGAAATCAATGCAATGGCAACTCGCGCAACCGCAGTCGCGGAACAACACCTGGCAGACTTACTCGTGTCCGCCCGGCAAAATGCTGAATTGGAACAGGAGAGCGAACTAGAGCGTCTGAAGGCGTTGGCACTGGTGAATAAGAATATCCGCCCAGAAGAAATCGGATACGGTGAACGCTCTCTCAAAGACGTCCTCACCCATTTGGCGAAAACCCAACTCAAGCTCGATGCAGTGCGGGTGGGGCTTGCAACTTAAGCTAGACGACTCCTTCCGCCTGACGATCGGCGTGGTAGGACGAACGCACCATGGGTCCGCTGGCCACGTGAGTAAAACCCATGACATCACCTAGAGCGCCGAGACGCTCGAATTCCTCTGGCGTAACGAAACGCTCGACCTCAAGATGGTGCCGACTTGGCTGCAGGTATTGTCCTAACGTCAACATGTCACAACCGTGCTCGCGG
>CAZBOQ010000003.1:0-25198 GCA_964493555.1 uncultured Gammaproteobacteria bacterium
ACAACGGCCAGACAACAACAAAGTGGTGGTTAATTCAGAGATTTCAAGGTTGTACCGAGAATTTTTGCCGTCATATCCACAATCGGGACGACTCTGTCGTAGGACATGCGAGTCGGCCCGATGACGCCCAAAACACCTAACACTTCGCCGTCGCGTTCGTAAGTAGACGTCACCACGCTCAGTTCATCTAGAACCGAGTAACCGGATTCTTCACCAATAAAAATCTGCACACCTTCTGCCCGCGTTGCCTGTTCCAGCAAATGCAGTATGTCGCGCTTGCGATTAAACGCCTCGAACAGTTGGCGTAATGTATCTATGCTCGACAACTCGTCGAACTCCATCAGATTGGTTTGTCCTGCCAGCACATAATCATCCTCACCTTCAGAACCGAGCAACGCCTTTCCGGCGACCTCGATGGCAGTTTGCATCATCTCATTCATCTCGTCTTTGGCGCTGGCCATCTCGTTGAGTAGATCGGCTCGTACCGCCTGCATATCCTTGCCAGCAAACGCCTCGTTCAGATAGTTGGCCGCTTCCTGCAATTCCGATTGCGTATAAGTTCGCGTCGTGTGGATGATCCGGTTTTGTACTTCTCTTTTATTCACCACCAGAATCACGAGCACCCGATTCTCCGACAACGGCAAAAACTCGATTTGGCGCAACGCTTGATGCTCGGCGCGCGGGATCATTACGACACCGGCAAGCTTGGTCACTTCGGACAACATGCTCGAGGTGCGCCGAAGGATCTTGCCGACATCCGCCTCGGCCTCTATTTCGCAGATGCGGCGTACGTCCGCACTATCGAGCGCTTTAACAGTCATCATCGCATCAACGAACAACCGATAGCCCTGCACGGTCGGGATTCGACCAGCCGAAGTATGTGGCGACGCAACCAAACCCAAATCCTCGAGATCCGCCATCACGTTACGGATGGTCGCCGGACTTAATTCAAGTCGCCCGTCACGGGACAGCGTCCGCGAGCCCACGGGTTGTCCGTCGCTGATGTAGCGGTCTACTAAAGTCTTAAAAAGGACCTGGGCCCGATCGGATAGTTTTTTTGAATCAATACCTTGTGACATTGCTTCTGGTTTCGCCTGAACCTCATTGGCGAATTTAGCACTCTCATGGTACGAGTGCAAAATGGACCTGAGGAACGCCGCCCTGAAGCCACCGCCGGAACATCGTAACCAAGCCTTTTGCTATTCTGCGCAACCCTTGGTGCAATATGGTGGTTTAAGAAATGCTATTTTTTGGCGGCCTACACCAGACCAGATAGGGAGGATTCGGTTGACGGATTTTAAACGGGTAGGGATCTTCGCGCGCAAGGATCACGATAGCCTTGGCAAGATCTTGGCCAAACTAATCGAATACCTGCGGGCTATGGGCACCGATGTCGTTGCCGACACAGACAGCGCGCGATTAGCTCCCGACAATTCGATAGCAACCGTGGCCGCCACGGAACTCGGTAAAGACCGGGACCTCATCATTGCGGTGGGCGGTGACGGCACCATGCTATTCGCCGCACGGCTCACCTTTGGTCATGATGTTCGATTGCTGGGGATTAATCTCGGACACCTTGGTTTCCTAACCGATTTGACACCGGCGCAGCTCCCGGCTGGACTCGAGGAAATCTTGAACGGTGATTTTGTCGAGGACCCGCGGTTTTTCCTACAGTGCAAGGTACAACGCGACGGCAAAACCATTGAATCCGGACACGCGCTCAACGACGTGGTCATTCAGAAATGGAATACTGCCCGGTTGATAAGTTTGGATACCTATGTAGATGGCTCATTTGTTCATTCGCAGCGCTCGGACGGTGTCATTGTATCAACGCCCACCGGATCCACCGCCTACGCGTTGGCGGGTGGCGGCCCATTACTTCACCCCAGCCTTGGCGCCGTCGTCCTTGTGCCGATTTGTCCCCACACATTGACCAACCGACCGTTGGTGATAGGTAACGAAAGCACTATTGAGATCACTATAAAAACGGACGAATCGGATCACGCCCGCCTCGCCTGTGACGGTGATGATATTGTCGAACTCGCCCACGGCGATCGCATTCAGATCACCAGAGCCGAACAGGGGATCCGGCTCATCCACCCCGCCACGCACGATCACTATACGACGTTGCGGTCAAAACTTTCACTGGGTACTTGACCATCACTCGGTTCTGACAAAAGCCCGTGCTGCGTTATCTGCAGGTCCAAAATTTTGCCATCGTTTCGGAGCTTGAGCTCGAATTCGGCGGGCGGCTAACTGTGTTTACGGGAGAAACGGGCGCGGGCAAATCGATCTTGATACAGGCATTGGGACTAGTACTGGGCGATCGAGCGGATTCGACTATGATAAGGACTGGCATGGACAAGGCCAGTGTGACTGCCGTATTCAATACTGAGGATGCCCGTGAGGTTCTCGAGGCGCTGGAAGCACAGGGTAACGGTCAGGAAATCGGTAACAGTGAATGCATTATAAAACGTCAATTAAGTAGCGACGGGCGTTCGCGCGCATTTGTAAACGGCACTGCCGTAACTGTGCAGCAACTCAGGCAGCTAGGTGAGCTGCTGGTCGACATGCATGGACAACACGAACACCAGTCGTTATTAAAGCGTGACGTACAACGCGATCTCTTAGACGAATTTGCCGGCCACGACGCTCTGGTCGTCGCGGTAGCCGACAAAGCTGAGCGCTGGCAACAATGTTCGGCGAAACTACAGTCACTGACCGGTGGCATCGGTAATATCGACGAAGAGTGCGAGCGCTTACGCTACGATATCGCTGAGCTAGAGCGCGTCCAACCGGATGCACTCGACATCACGGATCTCGAATTGGAACACAAACGCCGCAGCAATCTCTTCGATTTACAGACTGGTGGTGAAACACTTCTCAACAACCTTGCCGACGGTGAGATAAATGCGAGCAGCCTGCTAGCCGACGCCGGCAGAGCACTGCAGACGCTTAGCGATGTCGATGACAGCCTGTCGGGACTGGTCAAGCTACTGGAGGGCGCCAGCATCGGGGTGAATGAAGCGGTGAATGAATTACGCCGTTACCTCGACGGCCTTGAGAGCGAACCTGGAGCACTGACGGATTTGGAGAGCCGACTCACGGTGGTACACGATACAGCACGCAAATTCCGCTGTCCGATTGCGGAACTACCCACTCGGTTAGCGAACCTCTTAGCCCAAATGGCTGACCTCCAAAACCGAGCAGATCGGCTCTCCGGGTTAGAAGCGGAGCTTGCCGACACCGAACGGGACTACCAAGAATCATCGGACGCCTTGAGTGCAAGCCGAAGCGACCATGCTAAAACATTGGCTGCAGATGTTACGTGCGTCATGCGTGAACTTGGCATTCCGAGCGGCACCTTCGAGATAAAGTTAAGTTCAGCCGGCAACCGAGCGCCGGTTGCTCACGGTAACGACATAATCGAATTCCAAGTTTCGGCTAATCCCGGTCAACCACCACGGCCAATCGCCAAAGTAGCCTCAGGTGGTGAGTTATCGCGCATCAGCCTTTCGATCCAGGTCTGCGCCGCACGCGACAAAGGCATACCAACGATGGTGTTCGATGAAGTCGATGCTGGCATCGGCGGCGGCGTCGCCGAGATAGTCGGGCAGCAACTGCGTTCACTGGCCGAAAAACGCCAAATCCTCTGCGTAACACATCTACCACAGGTCGCATGTCTGGGACATCAACATTTACAGGTAAGCAAACATGCTGGCGGCAACAACACCGCTACTACCATCGTTACACTGGACAAAGCAGAGCGCACCGAAGAGATTGCGCGCATGCTTGGAGGACTGACGATCACCGCCCAGACGCGCGCGCACGCGCGCGAAATGCTAGCCCAGTAAGTGTAGCCAACCGCGGCTAGGTCAAGCCTTGGGCTTTACGTATAGCACAAGGCTGTGCGCCTCGAGCTCATAGCCGTGGGCCGCAGCGATCTCGTGCTGGCGCCGCTCAATCTCTTCATCGAGAAATTCGATCACAGCGCCCGTTTTTACGCACACCATGTGGTCATGGTGATCCGTTCCAGACAATTCAAACATCGAACTTCCGCCGTCAAAATGATGTCTTATCACCAAGCCGGCAGCTTCGAACTGTGTTAGTACCCTATATATGGTCGCAAGACCCACATCCTCACCGCTATCCAGCAACGCTTTGTACACGTCCTCGGCACTCATATGCCGTTCGGAGCTACGCTCCATGATTTCGAGGATCCGCAGACGCGGGAGGGTCGCCTTGAGGCCAGCTTTTTTGAGTTCCCGGGTATCCATTGCCTGTCCACTCCCACTGAGGCACCACTCGCCACCAAAACCACTGCCCTGGGTCAGAGATGGGCGTGGCGCTGGCGCAAGTATACGTGAAAAGCAGCCAAAGAACGCGAGCAAGGCCCAGTCCGAACCATGCAACACCGTCGGCCGAGGAACGCGTGCTCCGGGACTTTTGTTTGAGCGATGATAGAATTAACGTACTTTCCTGCATGATAACAATCACGATAAGTTACTGGGATCCCATGCTCCGCCACTTCGCATTTGCTTCATCACTGGCCTTCGCCGTCGGAGGATGTTCCACGCCGCGCCTACCAAGCATCCCCTATTTGCCCTCGGTCGCAGATCTTCCTCTCGTCTACAAAATCGACATTCAACAGGGCAACGTCATCGAGCAGGAAATGCTTACCCAACTTCAACCCGGCATGAATAAGGCCAAGGTCAAGTTCATTATGGGCTCGCCGCTGATTATTGATACCTTCCACAGCAACCGTTGGGATTATCTCTATTCCTACAAGGTTGGTGGCGGCGAACGTTCGCAACGACGTATCACCCTGTTCTTTGAAGACGAAAAGCTTGCCTTCATGGAGGGTGATATCGAACCAGCCTTGGGTCGTTTGGCGGTTCCGCCGCGTCGTGACGAGATTGTCGACGTTCCGGAACTTGACGCCCTGACGCTGGTGGACAGACTGAAAAACAAGGTCGGTCTTAAGAAGGACAACGTAAAAACGGCAGAAGAGGTCGAGGCTGATCATGCGCCCGGCCTTATCGCAAAGCTAAAGAGCAAAGTTGGCCTTGTTGGAGACGATGGCGAGACCGGCGTTAAGATCCTGGTTCCAGCCGATGGCTCGCATTTGGAAGACGACGGTTTCTTTGCCCGCATCGGGCGCAGCGGTCGAGACAACGCGCAGGAGGAACAAACTCAAACGGCCACCGCCGAAGACGAACTTAGCGACGAGGAACTTGGTTTGGCGGGAGAACCTAAGGAAGTCGTGATACCTCCTGACGCTCCCGTTGAGGCGGAACAAGGGTTTCTGGGCCGCCTCTTGGGCGGATTTGGTCGCACCCCGAACGACCATGTGCCGGAACCAAACTACCGAGATCCGACCGATCCTGATAGGGAGCGGTAGATCGATCTGCCAACTCCTCTTCGATTTTACGGTCTTGCTATTTCGCCGCGCGACGCCTGCGCGCGATTTTCGGATCAGCTCTTAACGGCCGGTAGATCTCAACCCGGTCTCCCGCTACCAAGCTATCGTCCAGCTCACATACTGTGCCATAGACACCAACAGCGTTACACGCAAGATCAATACCGGAAAATTCATCCAACACCCCTGAATTTTCGATTGCCCGGCGAACGGTTGTACCTTGCGGCACCCTCAGTTGAACGACCGTCTGTACATCCTCCCGGGCATAGACGACTTCGACCTCTATCTCTTCGGTTTCAACTCTAGCCATAGCACCGCTCCGCCTGTTTACAAAAGGCATCTACCATCGAATTGGCAATGCGATCGAAAACCTTTCCCAGTGTGATGCCCAAGAGACGGCTCGCAAACTCGAAATCCATCCTGAGCGACACCGAACAACCGTTATCGGCGCGTGGTGTGAAGCGCCAAAGACCGCCGAAATCACTGAACGGTCCCTCGACCAATGCCAGCGCGATAGTCGTTCCCGGTTGCATGGTATTTCTAGTCGACAGTGAGTGCCGTACTCCCCCCATCGCCATCACGATGGTTGCACGCAATTCCGTCTCACTGCGTACATGTACCTCCGCGCTTGCGCACCATGGTAAGAACTCCGGGTAACCCTCGACTGCGTTTACTAGGTCGTACATCTGTCTCGCAGTGAAAGGCACCACTGCCGAACGTTCGACGCTAGGCACTGCGTATTGCCGACAACCACTCGAAGAAGTTGAAAAAATCCAACATGATCAAAATGACCGCGACGGGGCTTACAAAACGCACCAGAAGAAGCCACAGCAAGTAGCTAGTGCCACTTAGATTAAGCTCTTCCATGGTCGAGCTACGTGCCATCCGCCAGCCGGCAAAGATGGCAATCAGGAGGCCACCCAACGGCAGCATCAGTTTAGAACTGATCAAATCCACCATGCCGAAGAAGTTGAGATCGAACACTTTGTAATCCGACCACAGGTTGAATGAAAGCAAAGACCCTATCCCGAACAGCCATGTGATGCTTGCTGCCAATACAGCTGCTGTTGCTCGACCGATTCCAAAGCGCTCCACCAGCCAGGAGACGATAGGCTCCAGCAGTGAGATCGCCGAAGTCCAGGCCGCGACGGTCAACAATGCAAAAAACAGAGTGCCGAAGAACTGTCCGCCGGTCATATGACCAAACGCAATTGTCAGCGACGTGAATACCAGACCAGGCCCTTTGTCCGGTGGCAACCCGTAGGCGAATACGATTGGAAAAATCGCAAGCCCCGCAAGGATCGCAACCAGCGTGTCACAAGCCGCTATGATGACGGTGGTACGCGGGATCGAGGTAGCAGCGGGCAGATAAGAGCCGTAAACCATAATGGCACCCATGCCGAGACTCAAAGTAAAAAACGCGTGACTCAAGGCGTCCAGAAGAGTTTGCTCCGTGATTTTAGAAAAGTCAGGAGAAAAGAGATACCTTACGGCATCGGTGAAGTTGCCCTTGAACATTCCATAGCAAACCATCACCAACAACATAAGGAACAAGGTCGGCATCAAATACGTTAACGCTTGTTCCAGACCGTTTTTTACGCCGCCCGCCACCACGGCCGTGCACATCACCATGAAAATGCTGTGCCAGATCAACAACTGCGACGCGGAGCCAGTAATTTCATCAAACTTGTCCAAAGCGATGCTGGCGGTGGCGCCTTCGAAAGCGCCACTGGCAACTTGAAATGCGTATGACAAGCCCCAGCCCGCGACTACGCTGTAGAAGGAAAGTATAAGAAAACCGGCAGTCACGCCCATCCCGCCTAGACCTTGCCAAAACGCGTTCAGTCCTTCCTCGTGGGCCAGTGTGCGCATACTGTTGATCGGGCTTTGCCGACCGCGCCGACCCAGCAAGACTTCAGCCATCAACAACGGCACACCGACCAGCAATATGCACACAAGATAAACGAGCACAAAGGCACCGCCGCCGTTTTCACCCACCTCATAGGGAAAACGCCAGATGTTTCCAAGACCAACAGCCGAGCCAGTCGCAGCAAGGACGAACATCCAACGGGACGACCATTGACCATGGATCGATTCTCGAGCTGCCATTCGTCACTCCTCGGGAAAACCCCGTGCCCGCTATGCCCCGTGCAGAGGCATTTTGCTGGAATTCAGCTAGCGCCTCAAATCAGCCGGCACAAGAACCAACAGCTGCGTGACCCTATCTGAATGCGGAAAAGAGAGCTCCAACCGCCGTCTGCGGACAAGCCCAAATCAACGTATTGTCACCGAAATTCGGCCGTTTCAGGCCAACGGCGAGGCTAGGCAAGCGTCACCCACCTCTTGCACTCCCACCCCTAACCCGACTTCAGCAACCGTTCCTTCTCCCGCTGCCAATCACGATTTTTTTCGGTCGCTCGCTTGTCATGTGTCTTCTTACCCTTGGCAAGTGCGATCTCGAGCTTTGCCCTTCCCCGTACCCAATACATAGCGGTGGCCACCAAGGCATAGCCTTTCCTTTCGACCGCGCCGGTAAGCCGGGAGAGCTCCTTGTTGTGTAATAACAGCTTGCGTTGCCGCTTGGCGTCGGGCAGCACTTGTGTCGTAGCTGTGGGTAACGGCGTAATCTACACTCCAAACAACCATGCTTCACCCGCTTTAAGGACTACGTAGGCGTCGCGGAGTTGTATCCGACCAGCGCGCAACGCCTTGACCTCCCACCCCTCCAACACCAACCCCGCCTCGAACCTGTCCTCCAACAGATAATCGTGGCGCGCCTTCTTGTTCAGCGCTATGGTGTTGGATTTCGCTTTGGCTTTCTTCTTACCGGCCATGGGATTGGGTTTTGTTCTTCGAACTTTGTACTTTACACTTGTTTCTCCTTATGGGGGTGACCTGGCTTCGACGGGAGTCACGAAACCTGAGGGGCATGCCGAGGCGCAGCACACCTCGTAAATCCAACTGCAAAAAAGTTAGTTGCCAACGACGACAACTACGCCCTAGCTGCTTAACTGACAGCTCGCCTTAGCCTGAAGCCGTGCTTGTGCGTTCTACGCTGAGGTCACTTTTCACAAGATCTCGACAAAGCCCGCCTGGGGTGGAGTCGATAACCACTTACAGGGCTCGCTGTTCGCCTTCACTGCCGCTCGGGTAGCGCTCAGTCAAACTTAAAGACCGGCTAAGCATGTAGAACCGAGGGCGGAGGACTTTCGGACGCGGGTTCGATCAGAAAGGGTCGCCTCTGCCTGTAAGGGCAGAGTGAGAACGGGGCTCACATCGGTGAAGCCTGCCGGCGCCAAAGTTGGCGGCATGCGGTAACGCCGAGGGGTAAGAAGAGGGCTAACCTCAGGCTTGCCCTGTAGAGACTCATAGACTCGCTGGGACATGATGCCTGAGCGAGCACTAGGATCTTCGCTAGGTCTTATGGCGAGGATAATACGCCCCGCACCCGACATTAGCGTCGGGTGAAGGCATAGTCCGGGCCGCTGCGAAAGCAGTGGAATAACCGTCCCGCCACCTCCACCAATGACACCCCGGCCGCAATGGTCGGGGTTTTTAATCTGGACGCAAGGTAACGGAACCTGGGTGTTGGACCTCGGCCTGCTGCTCTAATATTCTCCAGTCCGACGATCAAGAATTTCTCTTTCGAACATAAAAACCTCGCATGATTGCAAGGCTTCCACGTATTCCGGCTAACGTACAAGGTTACTGGCGCTGCGCTACTTTTTATTTCGATTCCACTATTCAATCCTTCCCTCACATGGTGTTCTTATCAGGTAAAGTGGCAGCATCGTCAAACAATGATTTGACATAATGTTGAGCACCCTTCCGTCGCTTACTAATTGGCAACCCTTCAGCATCCTGACATTCTTTGATTTGCCCACCGAGTTAATCAGTGACCATCCAATATCGAAGCTTGAACAATCTGTTAGATCCGGGGTTTGCCACTGGGCGAATCACCTTGCAGCACGCTCGTCGCGCAATCGGACAATGGCGGAGAGATTGTCGGTGGCGATCGACTCACTCTTGAAGGTAATGGCGATCCATTCCAACGGCGTCGTGCCAGTATTACCCGATTCGTGCTGTTCACTGATTTCGACCGGCCCTGGGCGCCAAAAGGCTGACATCCCCGTGGGGCCGCCCGAGAATACCGTTTCCTTATCTGAGAAACGCATCGTGACTTCGTCGCTCGACCGTACGACGATGACCAACTGGTTTTTCGGGTGCGCGTGTATGCCCTCCCATTGACCGGGCTGCAGAACAAAACGCTGGACTTTTACGCGCTCATCTTCCAGTAAAGTTTCCCCTTCAATGTTGGGGTAGGTTTGCCCGAAATCCGTGGCGCTTACCCCGGATGACAGCAGCATGGCGAGCAGAATTGCTCTGCGGATGTGTAAAATATTCATAGTTGCGCCATGGCGTCTGATTTCGCCGCCGCTGGTTACACGAGTCGTTAATGAGTCAGGGGTTTCAGAGCCTCTGTGACTACATCGCCATCAGTGGCAATATCGTCTATACAAGGGCTATCGTAGTGGATATTGTAGCGTGGCCTAGACCAAGAAAGCGGGAGGATTACTAGTGTGAGCTATGAAATAGGTATCGATGTCGGCGGGACCTTTACCGATTTCGTGGTTCGGAGCCCGAGCGGTATCTACAGCGGCAAGGTGCTGACGACACCGAATGATGAAGCCGCCGGCATCTTGAAAGCGGTGGAGACAGGCGCAGCGCACCACCAGGCCAGTGTCGAGGACTTCCTCGGAAACGCCGACAGCCTGGTACTCGGCACCACGGTCGTAACCAACGCAATGCTTGAGTATTCGGGTGCGAATACCGGACTAATCACCACCAAGGGCTTCCGCGATGTGTTGGAACTCCGGACGGGATTCAAAGAAGATCATTTCGACATCCGTCTGCCCGCCCCATATCCAATCGTGCCGCGCAGACGACGCTTGGGCGTTACCGAACGAATCAATCATCTCGGCGAAGTGATCATCCCACTGGACGAGGGCGAAGTGCGTGAGGCGGTCAAGACGTTGCAGTCCGCCGGAGTCGAATCGATTTGCGTGTGCCTTTTGTTCTCCTTTAAGAACGACAGCCACGAACGCCGCATCCGCGAGATCATCGCCGAGGAAGCCCCCGCGGCCCACGTTTCTCTTTCCTCAGAAGTGTTACCACAGGTGCGCGAGTTCGAGCGGCTGAGTACTACGGTGCTGAATGCTTATGTAAGCCCAAAGCTGAGTCGTTATCTGCGTGCACTGGAAAGCCGGCTAAAAGAGGCCGGGTTTGCCGGACAACTTTTCATCAAGCTTTCGAACGGCGGCGTCATGGACGTCGATTTCTGCTGCGAGCGCGGCGTGGAACTCATCCAATCCGGTCCCTCGGGTGGAGTAACTGCGGCAGTCGCAGTCGGTGACTGGTCCGGTTATCGCGACCTCATCGCCGTCGACATGGGCGGCACCAGTTATGACGTATGTCTCATCAAGGACGGTCAACCCGAGGTCGGGGTCGAATCGTGGGTTAGCCGTTATCGGGTAGCGACGCCGATGATTGATATTCACTCGATCGGCACCGGTGGCGGTTCGATCGCCTGGATCGATGAAGGCGGGGCGTTGCGCGTCGGACCAAAGAGCGCTGGTGCGGATCCGGGTCCGGCCTGCTATGGGCGCGGTGGCAAGGAGCCAACCGTAACCGACGCTAATCTTATTCTCGGCTACCTGAATCCCGGGGCAATCGGCGGTGGACAGATCAGGCTCGACATGGAAGCTGCCCGCGAAGCAGTCGGCAGTCGAATAGCTGAACCTTTCGACATGTCGGTCGAGGATGCTGCAAGCGGCATCTTCCGAATCTCCAACGGTGCGATGACCAATGCGATCCGCTACGTTTCAATCGCCCGTGGGCGCGATCCTCGAGACTTTGCGCTGATGGCCTTCGGCGGCGCGGGACCGGTGCACATGGGCGTGCAAGCCAAGGACCTCGGAATCAATACGATTCTCGTTCCCAAAAGCGCGGGTGTGTTCTGCGCGCTGGGTTGCATTATCTCGAACTTCAAGATCTCCAAGGTCAAGAGCTTCATCAACCGCGAACAGACGATTGAACTCGATGCGCTGAATGCGGTATTCGACGAGATCGAAAAAGATCCGCAAGAACTCCTTGATCGCACCGCAGGCGTGGACGAAACCCAGACTCAGCGTGCCATTGACATGCGCTACGTCGGGCAGACGCATGAAGTGACAGTGCCGATCCGTTCGCGAACGCGACGGGTGACCGATCTGAACCTGAAGAAGACCTTCCAAGACTTTCACGAGTTGCACGAACAATTGTACTCCTTCAAACGCCCGGACCAATCCGTAGAGATACTAAGCGTCCGATCTGACATCGTCGGTGTACGCGACACCATGAAGTACCGGAGCATTCCTTTCGGAACCGAAGATCCTTCCGCAGCGCTCAAGGGCACGCGGCAGGTAGGGTTCGATGGAGAAGAGTTTATCGAGACAAAAGTGTACGACGGTGTCCAGGTGCTTCCGGGCAACCTCATCCCCGGACCGGCGATCATCGAAGAACCGGAAACGACGATCGTGGTCTACCCCGGGCAAGAGGCAATGCTCGATCACTATCAGACTTATGTCATAGAGAGTTTCGAATAGATATCCGATAGATGGACAGGCACGAGCAAATCACAGCCGAGATCCTGCGGGCGAAATTCGAGTCGGTGGTCGAAGAAATGCGCGCGACGCTTACGAACACCGCGTGCTCGTCCACCATCAGCGATTCCAAAGAATGTTGCAGCGGTTTGTTTACTGAAGCAGGCGAACTGGTCGCTATCGATAATCCTCTACACATCCCGTCGATGACGGAGACCGCTGCGGCGGCACTCGATTACTTCCAATATGATCTCGGCACAGAAGACGTCATCCTTACCAACGATCCTTACCTGGGCGGCACCCGCGTTCAAGACTTCACCGTCATTGCCCCAATCAGCTTCGAGGATGAAATCGTCGCCTACCTGGGGGTACGCGCCCACATGGAAGACTTCGCTGGCGATCTTCGTGGCAACTACAACCCCAGAGCAACCGACGTCTGGGCGGAAGGCGCCCGTTGCCCACCGCTCAAGATCTATCGTGATGGAAAACTGCTTAAAGACACGCTTGCCACGATCACCTTAAACAGCCGCAACCCCGAGGCGTTTCGCCTGGACCTCGATGCCATGCTCGCCGCGCAGAATATCGGGCAGCGGCGCATCGCTGAGCTGTTCCATCAGTATGAGACGCATAGCGTTCTCAGCGCTATGAACTGGGTGATCGACTACGCTGAACGGCGCTTCAGGTCGATGATCGCGACTTGGCCGACCGGCGAATACCATGGCGCGAAACTGCTCGCGCACGATTGTCAGGAAACCTCGGATCTGGCGATACGCGCCACGCTCCGCGTGACGCAAGATGGATTGGAGTTCGATTTCTCGGAGACCGACGGACAAACAACGAGTTTCGTCAACGCTACCGCCGCAGTGACACTTGGCTATTGCCTGCTGCCAGTCTTCGCCGCCTTCGAGGGCGACGTGCCAAAGAACGCTGGCAGTCTACGCTGTGTAAACTTGATCACCCGCCTAGGCACCCTCGTCGACGTCGCCTACCCAGCGCCAACCGCTTGGTCGCTACAGCACGTCGGCAGTGAGATTGCCGGCGCCATATTGGATGCTATCTCCGCATTCCTGCCTGAGCGAATCACCAATGTCGTGGGCAATCGGATGCTGTTTTTCACGGTCCAACGCGGAATACGTAATGGCTACACCGTCGAACAGTTAGCGGTTCGCGACTACGCTCGTTTCGGACAGGGCGGTGCCGGCGGCGCGGCAGGACGCGATGGTTGGGGTATGCCCGGCGTATCGGCCGTCGCGCCCTTGCCTTCCGTTGAAATGTACGAGGCCGAGTCGGGCGGGCGCATCGATAAGCTCGAGTTCGTCGAGGATTCGGCTGGCCCCGGAGAATGGCGCGGCGGCGCTGGCACCGAAATACATATACGCCTACCCAAACCAGCGCTGGGCGATCTCTACCTAACGGCTTGTGTAGTAGGTAATACCGAAGGCGAGACAGGTTTAGCCGGCGGACGATTAGGGATATCGAATAGAATCGAAATCCTTGACGGCAATAAACCAACCTCGATCAAAACCAAGCACATCGATGCGCTGGTAGAAGCGGACACGCGGGTTTCGGTCATTACCGGCGGTGGCGCCGGCTGGGGTTCGCCGTTCGAGCGCGACCCAAAACTGGTGTTAGATGACGTCGCCAACGGCTGCCTATCAATAGAGGCTGCGCGGCGGGACTACGGTGTCGTCATCGAACCGGATGGTCCAAGCTTGAATCCAAAAGAGACTAATAACATACGTTCGGAGATGAACCGATGATAGATCCGATCACCGCGGAGATCATTCGTGAGTACCTGGAAACGGTTTCCGAAGAGATAAGTAAAACGATGGAGAATACCTCTGTATCGACGGTGTTCAGTGAGGCTCACGACTACTCCACGGGCGTGTTGTTCTCCGACGGCAAGGAAGTCAGCCTACTCGCACGCGCGAATGCGCAACCGATCCATATCTATGCATCAGTCTACTCAGTGGAAACACTGCTCAAGGCGTTTAAATACAACATCAATGAGGGCGACATCATACTGGCGACCGATCCCTATTGCGGCGGTAGCCACATACCCGACTGGACGTTGATGAAGCCCGTTTTCTACCGCAACAAACCGGTGTTCTTTCCCGCAGTACGAGCGCATTTCATTGAGGTCGGCGGTCCGGTCCCGGTTTGTTACTACTCCGCGTCCACCGAGATATGGCAGGAGGGGTTTCGACTCGCTCCCATGAAGATCTGCGAAAAAGGAGAGATGCGCCGCGATGTGCTCGACCTGCTCGCGGCAAATAACCGACTGCCCGACACCATGGAGGGCGATCTCAATGCAATGATCGGCGCGTGCAAAGTCGGTGAAGAACGTATCATCCGTCTGGTCGAGAAATATGGTCTAGAGACAGTGCTTGAATCGGTGGATTACATCCTCAGCTACAGCGAGCGCCGAGTACGCGCGGAAATCTCAGCGTGGCCGGACGGCAAATACAAGGGTCAGAGCATCCTCGAGCATGACTTCAACGGTGGTATAGACATCAACGTCGACGTAACGATCGACGTGCAGGGGGACACCTGCACGGTGGATTTCGAAGGCACTCATCCGCAGACAAAAGGCTTCGTCAACAGCGTATACGGCAATACGATGTCATGGGTGTTTACGGAGTTCTCGGTGGTAATGCCGGATGTGCCGCTGAATTCCGGTTTCTTTCGGCCCATTACCGTTAACATCCCTGAAGGCACGGTTGTGAACCCCCTGCCGCCCGCGCCGGTCGGCAACTCCACGTTGTGTATCGGCAACGATATCGGCCAAGCAGTCATGAAGACCTTGGAAAACATCGTGCCCGAGAAAACCGGATCGGCATTCATCGATCTCACCATCAATACGGTGTTCGGCCGCAATTCGCATTACGACGGGCAGATGTTCGTAAGCTTCGATTATTCCGCGACGCCAAATTCCAGCGGTGGCGCGTTCGGTACCGACGGCTGGGGCGGCTATTCCGCGCCACATGCATCGCTCCGCATCCCGTCGTTCGAGCTACAAGAGGTTATGTATCCGTTTATCTATTTCCAAAATGAATACGCCTGCGACACCGCGGCTCCCGGCAAGTGGCGCGGCTCTCCCGCGCATTGGATGCAGCGCCAATGTACAACCGATCCGGTCATCAACTTCATTCAAGTGCAGGCCTGCCGCCGGCCACTGATGGGGTTTGCCGGCGGCAAACCGGGCGCCGGCAATTACGTAGTAGTCGATTACAAGGGTCTACACGAGGAAGTCGTCAATGTCGCCAAAGACAATTATCTGCAGCAGAAAGGCGAAATCGTTTTTGCTCAAAGCGAGGGTGGCGGCGGATGGGGGGATCCTCTGGAACGCGAGGAAATGGCAGTGCTGGACGACGTGCTAGACGAATACGTTTCGCTGGAAGCAGCGGAGCGCGATTACGGTGTAGTCATCGACCCCAACAAACTCGAAATAGATTACGACGCTACGGGAAGTCTGCGCGCAGCGAAGCAACAAGCTACTGAGGGAACTGAATGATGAATAGACGAGAGGAACTCGATCCGGGCTGGGCGTGGGATGCCGAATTCCCTTTGTCCCAGGGTTTAAAGCTCAACAACTTCGTATTTCTATCCGGGCAAGTGGCGCTGGACCGTGACGGCAATGTGATTGGCGAAAACGATTTGGGCGCCCAGTCGCGACACATATTTAAAAACATAAAATCGATTTTGGCTCAGGGCGGCGCATCCCTAGCAGACGTGATAAAACTCACGACCTTCTTCACGGTTGACATCACCGATCACGAAGTAGTTAAAGGCTACTTTGATGCGCGCCGGGAATTTTTTGGCGATCTGCGGCCGTGCAGCACCGGCGTCCAAGTAAATCAGCTGGTGGACGCCAAGTTGCTTTTAGAGATCGAGGCGATTGCCCTGTTACCGAACGCATGACCGGCAAAGAGCCGCGTGGTCATCTATACTCTTAACCCTAGGCAACGTCGCCTGGAACAGTAACTAAAGGAGGTAGGCATATGCCCCCCGTAATTGACGCTGATGCCCATATTGTCGAACCGAAGGCAGTGTGGCAGGACTATGCAAATCCGGCGCTACACGATCCGATTTCTCAGGATATTCTCAAGCACTTGGACAACGACAGTTGGGAACAGGTTATCACCGATAACGGTGGGCGCGATTGGATCCAGATCAATACATTCAATCCAAAATCGATCGCGCCGATGTGTATCCCGGGCGGTTTGAACGACTCCGACCGGGCTCATGGTCTGACCTGGGATGATCTACGTCCCGCGAGTTTCGATCCCCATATACGTGTCGAGGAAATGGACGCCGTGGGCGTCGATATCTCGATGATTTATCCGTCGCTAGGCCTGTACTTTGGTAGCATCACCGATCCCAAACTTGCCGGTGCCGCTTGTCGCGGTTACAACGACTGGATGGCGGACTTCTGCCAGCCGTACCCGAACAGACTATACAACGTCGCACCCATTCCGTTGCAAGGTGTCGATGAAGCAGTCACGGAGATGCGTCGCGTTGTAACCCAGCATGGTGTAAAAGCAGTCACGATCCGCCCGAATCCGTATAACAACCGACAATTGTGCGATGCAGCGTACGCACCCTTTTGGGCTGAGGCACAGGAGCTAGATTGTACCGTTGCGCTGCACAGCTCCGTCACCGGGGATATGCCCACCATTGGCTTTGAGCGCTATCCGGACTTCTTACGGCGCATGGTGATTGCCCATCCTTTCGAGCAACAGATGGCGTGCATGGACTTGATTTACGGTGGTGTGCTCGAACAGTACCCGCGTCTACGAATCGCTATTGTCGAAACCGGCGCGGGCTGGCTTCCCTATTGGCTATCCCGCCTCGATGAGTTTCATAGCAAGCTCAGTCGGATGATACCGCCCCTATCTCTCAAACCGAGTGAATATTTTCACCGCCAGTGCTTTCTGGCATGTGAACCCGATGATGTCGTGTTGAAGTCGGTGGAAGCCCTAGGGATAGAAGATGTACTGATGTGGGCTTCAGACTATCCGCACTTCGACTGTGGTGGTCCAGCGATTGTGGAAGAATTGCGCGAAAGCTGCGAAGGACTACCTGAAAGCGTACAAGGAAAGGTGCTGGGCGAGAATGCAGCGCGTTGTTACAAGTTGAACTGAGCCGGCGCAACCAGCATACCGATATCGCGCAAGGCAGACGGAGATTCCGCCAATCCCTTCGTCGAGCTGATTGGCAACGCTTGAGTTGTGCTTATTCACAGTGCGTGGTATGTCGTAGCCAGAAGCGCCGGTCAGCTTATTGCACTCGCGCCGGTGTGGTCCCGGCAGAAGATTCTTCACCGTGTATCCGCTTTGCTTGCGGTTCAGCGCCCAACGGATTTTTTCGCGAAAGCGGGATATGGGAAATTGGTAAAGCGTTATCATTCTAGGGTGCTCGGCAGAACCTAACCGGTTACAGCGGCCAAACGAGCAAGATCATCGGTATGCTGACGACGACGACGAGGATCTCTAACGGCAAACCCATCCGCCAATAATCACCGAATTTGTAGCCACCAGGTCCCATTATAATAGTGTTGTTCTTGTGTCCGATGGGAGTCAGGAATGCGCACGAAGCGGCAACGGCTACCGCCATCAGAAAGGCATCGGGGTTTGCCTCCAGCTTGGTGGCAATATCTAGACCTATCGGTGCGGCGATCAACGCGGTCGCGACATTGTTGAGTACGTCGGATAGCGTCATTGTGACTAGCATCAACATGGCCAATACGACAACGGTGGGTAACCCCCAGGTCAATTCGACGATTGCCTCGGCAACCAATGCAGTGCCGCCACTGGCCTCCAACGCTCCGCCGATCGGTATCATCGACGCAAGCAACACTATCACCGGCCATTCGACCGAGTCGTAAATCTGCGACAGCGGCAGGATACGCATAGCCACATACACCACTACAACCGCGGCCAACGCGACGGGCAGGTAGACCAGCCCAAAACTTGCCGTAAGAATAGCGGTGGCAAACACGCCCGCCGCCGCAAAGGCTTTATTTCGCTCGGTAACCTGGAGTCCGCGTGCAGCAAGCGGCAAACAGCCCAACCAATCTACAACGTCTGATAAACGGTCCTCTGCTCCAAGCAGCAACAAAATATCCCCGGCCCGTATCCGGATCTTACGAACACGTTCGCGCAACCGCTGGCCTTTGCGCGAAACTCCAAGCAGCGAAACCCTTTGGCGGTACAGCAAGCGTACATCGAGTGCTGAGCGGCCATCGATACGTGCGCCGTCTGGTACCACGACTTCCATCAGCGCAACCGGCTCGGAAGTAACGCCCTCGAGTTTATCTGGGCCCAAATACTCGAGTCCGGCGGCACCAACGAATTGATCGATCCCCGTCGGACTGCCTTGCAACACAATCAGGTCGTTTTCTCGAACCAACTCGCGCTTTGCTGCACCCGGTAGACGCCGACCACGTCTGACGAGGCCAAGGATGTAGACGTCGTTCTCCTCAGCAAGCGGCTCCAAATCGCGCAGCAGTTTGTCAACTACGACGGATCCTTTGCTGACTTTCGGCTCTGCTACGTAGCCCGTTAGATCCTCCAAGTCCTTAGCGGTATCGTGCTTGCTGCGCTCGATCGGAATCAACCGCCAGCCGATTAGTATGATAAACAGCACGCCAACCAAAGCCACGACTGCACCGACCGGTGCGAAATCGAACATTTCATACGGTTCTCCCAATGCACGCTCGCGGAAGGTCGCGATGACGATGTTCGGTGGCGTCCCGATCAGCGTCACCATCCCACCGAGTATAGACGCGAACGAAAGCGGCATCAGGGTTGATGCCGGGCTCCGCTTGGCGCGTTGCGCCGCCTGAATGTCCATCGGCATCAGCAACGCGAGGGCCGCCACATTATTCATCACGCTCGACAGGGCTGCAGCGATCCCGGCCATAATACCGATGTGGAGACTTAAACGACGGGAAGCGTCGATTACTTGACGCGCTAACAATTCTATGACACCGGACCGGGACAAGCCGCGGCTGATGATCAAGACCAATGCGATAATGACGACTGCAGGGTGACCGAACCCGGAAAACACTTCATCTTTGGGGATAGAACCAAGGAGGAAAGCGGTCACTAAAGCCGCGAACGCAATGATATCGTAGCGGATCCTCCCCCAAATCAGGAAAATGAAGATGATGAAAACCAAGCTAAATAAAATGCCCTGCTCGCTGGTCATTATCTAAACACGCGCACGGTTTACCAGAGCGGTTTACCGAGTTCCTCGGCGAATGAAGTAAACATGATATTGAAACTGATGCTAATGCGCTCCAAATCACTTTCGTTTCGTGAAACCGAATGTTGCATGTAGGAAGGAAACATCAATAACGTGCCGCTCTTCACCCGCACCACGACCTGATCGGTGTTGTGAGCGGTCAATTCGGTCACCGGCGGGCGAATAATTCCCGTTTGCAGTCTCGGATCATGGAAATTAATGGTGTCAGCGCCCACTTGAGTTTGCACATAGTACACGCCACTCAGAAAGTTGTTCGGGTGACTGTGCATCCCATGCGAAGTGCCTGGAGCATTGACATTCGCCCAGCACCCGGTAACGGTGAAATCGCGATAACCGACTTTTAGGAATTCGAACGCGTGCCTCACGCCCTCCTCGATGGTTAAGACCAATCCGCGACTTGCTTCCTCTTCGTGCAATACATCGCTAAATTGCCACGACTCACCCCGTTCCAATGGAGCGAGTGCACGTCGCTCTTTGGCAAGGACATTCAAGATCCCAACGTTCAAAGGCTCAAAACGAGCTCTTCTGAGCTGAAAGTTCCAGATAAACGTCGGAAACATAGACACCAGATCGGCGTCTTCGAACTCGGATTCTGTTGTCATTTTAACCCTTTCACACCATGCACCATTGATGGCCAAGCCACTTGCTCACCGACTTCTTTCGCTACGCGGCTATACTCATAAAACACGTTGCTCACGATGCCACACAACACAGTTCCAAAAAAATCGTCATTCGACAGATGAGCCTCCATCGCGGCCAACGCATGGTAACCACTGTCCATTTCGCCGGACAAGGCATTCTTGTTTTCATCAACTAGCCTAGCGAGTTTCCGAAACCGGACAACTCCATTGATGACTCTTTATCGTCCAAGGACCCTTCGTTTATTCCGTAATCTCCACACTCGTCCCGTAGATACTCGCGGCAGCTTGCTCACTGATATATCCCTCACGACGGTCGCGCTCCTTGAGCACTTCATCGCGCCCGCTAGGACTGCCGCTACCACCACCGCCGGGCATCTCAAGGATCAGTCGATCGTTTTTGGGAATCTGCTGCGTACCCTTACCGTCCAATTGCTGACCCGACGCGAGGCGCACGTTACCGGCGGCGCCGGCGTGGCCGCCGCCACGCCCACGCGCCGGGTAATCGACACGATCGAACATTGCCAAGACCGAGAAAGGCTCCCCACTGCGACTGCCTATCTCCATCACTTGGCCCAGGCCGCCGCGGGTTTTTCCCGCGCCACCCGAGTCGACGCGTAGCTCTTTGCGCCAGATAACCAACGGCGCAACATTCTCCGTTACCTCCACCGGTACAGTACGCACGCCACTTGGAAATGCGGTTGCTGATAGTCCGTCTTTACGGAACCGAGCTCCTGTCCCGCCGCTGTGGAAAGAGGCGACTTCGTATTGAGCTCCGGCGGCATTGCCACGAAGTTGTATGTTCCATAACGCTGAAGAACCTTCCGCCGGCACACGTTCTGGGATCACTTGGTGCAAACAGCCGAACACGACATCCGGCAAAAGCTGGCCAATGATGTGGCGCGCGGCGACCGGTGACGGCGATTTGGCATTCAGGATGCAACCCTCAGGCGCCTGGATCTGGAACAGTGCAAGGGAGCCTGCATTATTGGGGATATCTGGCGCGACGACGCATTTGATGCCGTAGGCGGTGTAAGCCTGGCAATAGGTCATCGCTACATTAATACCGTATGGCGACACGGGGGAACTACCGGCGTAATCGACTCTGATCAGATTGTCGTCGACGCTAAGCGCCGCAACCAGCTCAATCGGCTCATCGTAGCCGTCGATAGTCATCGAGTTGCGATAGGTGCCATCCGGTAGGGCGCGTATTCTGGTTTCCGTAGCTCTACGGGAGGCTTCAAGGATGTAATCACCGAGTTCGCTCAGCGACGTCAAATCGAACTCGTCCAACATCGCCTGAAGACGGCGACAGCCAGTATCGTTGGATGCCTTCAGCGAATAAATATCTCCTTCTACCTGATAGGGCTCGCGCACATTGGCTCGTATCAACTCGAACAAACTTTCATTAACCCTGTCGCGCTCGAACAAGTGCATAACCGGAATACGCAAGCCCTCTTCGAAGACCTCCCGCCCATCAGGACCGAAACCCCGTCCACCGATATCGACGACGTGGCCAGTCGCAGCGAAGAAACCAACAAGCTCGCCACAATAAAAAGCCGGCGTTACGATGGTCAGGTCATGCATGTGGCCGGTGGTAAGCCAAGGATCATTACTGATCAGGACATCGCCCTCGCTCAGAGAATCAGCGGGGATCCGCTCAAGATAGTGGCCGACCGCAGCTGCCATTGAATTGACGTGACCGGGTGTCCCAGTAACCGCCTGTGCGAGCATTCGCCCCGAGATATCAAATGCCCCGGCAGAGAGATCCCCTGCTTCCCGTACAGGCGTGCTGAAAGCGGTGCGGATCAGCGTCTGAGCTTGCTCCTCCACCACTGCCAGCAACCGATTCCACATAACCTGATAATGGATATCTTTTAACGAGTCTGACATATAAGCGGTTTATTCTAGCCGGTTAGAAAAACCTCGGCATCCGCGCAGCGTTTGAACAGGGTGCCGTCTCTGTTAGTGTTCTAAACGTGCGGTTACAGATCATTCTGCGCTAATTACGACGAAACCGTTTTCGTCGACGAACGCTCTCCACTCTGTGGAAACCACCGTCGTAGTCTGTGCTTCAGTGACAACGGCAGGACCATCGATAACCGCACCAATATCTAGAGTGTCTCGCTCATACACCGCGACGGACTGATAATGGCCCTTTGAATCGAGGAGTTGACGCTCATCGGTCGAGGCAACCGACTTACGTTGTAACACCGTGGGCGATTTTCGGGGCACCGCCCGCTGGGTGCGTACCAATACCGACCAGGTGAGGACTTCAACACCAATGCCGGGTATAGGTTGCCCAAACAACGCTGTGTACTCCGTATTGAATCGCTGTTCCAAAAGGCCGACATCCTCAGCACCCAGCTCCGTCGCTGGTAACGGTACGCGAATATCGTAACCCTGGCCCTGATAGCGCATATATGCGTATCGTAATTCTTCCACCAGCGCCGCCTCCCCACCGGTCCCGGCACCGCGAGCAACCATCGTATGTGCTTCAGAAGAAAGCTCGTTTAATAAGTCATTGGCAAATTCTAGATCGAAATCACGGAGCGCAAAGTAACCGCTACGCACGGCTTCGTAAGCGAACGGGGCACGCAGGAAGCCTATCGCCGAACCGACGCCGGCACCCGGAGGGATGACGATGCGGACGATACCTAGTTTGCGTGCCAACGCCGTCGCGTGCACAGGTGCGCAACCGCCGAACGCAATCAACGTATATCTCGCAAGGTCTTTGCCGCTTTCCACTGCATGGCTGCGGCTCGCATTAGCCATGTTCTCGTCAACCATTTCGATGGTCGCGAGGGCCGACAACTCGGATGAAAGCGCGAGGGGTTCGCCCAAGGATGCATCGAGGGCGCGCTTCGCCGCCTTGACATCCAAGTCCATACGTCCACCTGCGAAGCCTACAGCCGCGAGCCTTCCAGCGATCAAATTGGCGTCTGTGACAGTCGGATTTTCGCCCCCACGCCCGTAGCAGGCTGGGCCAGGCTCCGCACCTGCACTCTCCGGTCCGACGGCTATGCGTCCCAGCGTGTCGAGATGTGCAATCGAACCACCGCCTGTGCCAATCTCGACCATGTCGATCACGGGGATCAACAGCGGCGTGCCGCTACCCTTGCGGTATTTATAGGTCCGAGCAACTTCGAAAACCCGATCAGTTTGCGGACGACCATCTTCAATAAGACAGAGCTTCGCTGTCGTACCACCGACGTCCAACGACAGGACTTTATCAAACCCACCTGTGGACGCCACCTGGCTTGCGAAGATAGCCCCCCCAGCCGGGCCCGACTCGACAAGTCGCACAGGGAAACGGATGGCCGTGTCCACGTCGAGCATCCCGCCACCCGAATGCATGAGAAACAGCGGGCACTGAAAACCCATCGCGGTAAGATCCCGTTGCAGGCGTTCAAGATAACTGGCCATCAACGGCTGCACGTAGGCGTTTGCGCAGGTGGTAGAGAAGCGTTCGAATTCGCGCATCTCCGGCGCGACTTCGCTGGACAACGAAAACATGAGCCCCGGCAGGCGCGAGTGAAAATGATCGCGGATACGCTGTTCATGCACGGGGTTTGCGTAACTATGTAATAAACCCACGGCAACGCTCTCAACTTGTTCCGCAACCAATACATCGATCAGCTGATCGATACCATCCAGGTCCAACGGCAACAGCACGTCACCGTTCGCAGCGATACGCTCGCGTATCGGAACGCGCAATGATCTTGGTACCAGTGGCTCGGGAAGATCGATGTCAAGGTCGTATTGTTCGTATCGACCCTCGCTGCCTATTTCAACAACGTCACGAAAACCCTCTGTAGTGATAAACGCGGTTCGCGCACCGTTACGTTGTATGAGCGCATTGGTAGCTAGGGTGGTTCCGTGGATGATCAGAGCGACCTCCGACAGGTTTACGCGTGCTTCAGTAATCACCTCGCACAGCCCCTCGATGACGCCGCGTTCGGGTTGCGCATCAGTAGTCAACACTTTCAGAGTGAACAGGCGGTCACCGGCTTCAAGCGCAATATCGGTGAAGGTTCCACCGATGTCGACGCCGATACGGACTTGTTTATCCATTTTTCAATACTCGGCGCTAGGTGCGCTTATTCACAGACGGGTAGTCGAGCTCCTAAGGCTAGTAAGACGCCACTACCTTATAGCAGCGGTACGACTCAGTGCCTAGCTATCTTACTGATATATTGGGCTTTCTTTAAATCGAACAAAAAATCGCCATCCTAACAGATGGATAAGCCAGCATTCGGTCGAGCCCGCCTGTCCGCATCTCATCCACAATGTTATCCACAGAATCTGTGGGTAACCTCACGGCGCGTTGATCTACAAGGACTTACCACTCGTATCAAAAGCATGCCTCACGATTGCTTTGGCGTCTCGACCAACGACTCCAACTCGGTCAGTGCCCGTTTGTAGACATTGCGCTTGAAAGCTACGACTTCGTCGATCGCCAGCCAATAGTCTATCCACCGCCAATCGTCGAATTCAGGTTGCTCGGCGCGGCCGAGATCCACATCGTCGTCACTGGCGGTGAGCCTCAACGCATACCAAATCTGCTTTTGGCCGATGCAAACCGGTTTATCCCAGTAGCGTACCAGACGCTTGGGCAACCGGTACCTTAACCACCGCTGGGTGCAGCCGAGCACCTCTACATGCTCCGCATTCAGACCAACCTCTTCCTCAAGTTCACGAAACACAGCCATCTCAGGGCTTTCGTCCCGATTGATGCCTCCTTGCGGGAACTGCCAGGCGTCCATACCAACGCGCCGCCCCCAAAAAAGTTTCCCACTAGAGTTGCTTAAGATAATGCCAACATTGGAACGAAATCCACTGGAATCAATCATCGAGGTTGTCGCAACAGCATTAAACTTCTCACGCCAGTAGTTTCGCTACCTCGTCACGCTCCTCTTCCAATTCACGCTGTGACGCAAGCATGCGCTGACGGCTGAAATTGTTGATCGCCAAATCCTGAACGATTTGATAATCACCGCCGGTAGTTGTGACGGGAAACGAATAGATAAGGCCTTCGGTGACGCCGTAGCTGCCGTCGCTGGGTACACCCATGCTCACCCAATCGTCGGAAGGTGTCCCCAGTGCCCAATCATGCATATGGTCGATCGCAGCGTTAGCAGCAGAGGCAGCACTGGATGCTCCGCGAGCATCGATGATCTCGGCCCCACGTTTGGCAACTCTGGGTATATACTCGTCGGCCACCCAGTCCT
>CAZBOQ010000004.1:0-5712 GCA_964493555.1 uncultured Gammaproteobacteria bacterium
GGATATGAGGCCGATCCGAAGCAGATCGTCTCGGTATTCCTTGTGCACGTCGCCGAAACCGATGCACAGGCGCGGCGTGAGGCCGAGCCTCACATTCTATGGTTGTTTCAGAACCTCTTCCGCTCAACTTTCCAGGACGCCTTTGCCCCGGGTCATGTGTCGGAGGCATCGCTTCGTGGGATGATGAGCGGCGGTTATCGCAGTCGTGATATTTCGGCGATGTCCTGGGAGGATTTGGTGGAGGCGGGCTGGTTGATTGCGGGATCGCCTGACACCGTGGCGGAACAGTTAGAGGAACGTACTGATGAGCTACGTTCTGGGCGCGTACTCATGTGGGTCGACCACGGCAGCGCACCAACCTGGATGATACATAAGAACCTCACACTCTTTGCCGAGGAGGTTATGCCGCGGTTCCGTGGACAGGACGGTAAGCCGATATGGGCACGCCAGGATCTCCGCCAGATCACGACCGCTTCCGAGGCTTCGGCGATCAGCGCTGGTGCAAAGGCGGTCCCAGCGGCCGAAGTTTATGGGCACGGTATCGTCGACGTTCGTACTAGCCACGTTCCAGAGCTCAACCAGCCGATCGATCTTCGAAAAAAATAACTCAGTAACAGCCAGTCTTTACCTGCAACCTGCGAGAACAAATATTAATGGCGTCTCGCGTTACGTTCGCTAACGAAAGACCTACGTGAAGTCGGTTAGTAGCCTGATTGGGGTGGTGTGGAACCAGGCTTAGATTTGGGCCGTTCTCTGCGGCAGACCGAACAAGACGCGTCCGTACATCTCGTACACCGACGTAGGCCTGATCATGGCGTGGTTACTGGCACCCTGGATATCGCGGGAGTAACGTTGGATGGGATTCTTTTCGTGGATTACGCCACCCCCACAGGCAGCTTGCACGATATCGATGGCTTCACGGCACAATTGTGCGGTATAGCCCGCTTGCGCTCGGGAGCGCGCCCGTGAATCAAAGTCCATATATTCACCACGTTCCGCACAATTGAAAACATCTGCTGCAGCACGTTCGCTCAGGGCTTTCGCCGCTTCCACCTTTAGGGCAGCCTCGCCAATTTGCAAATGCGTTACGGTTGCCTCGGATTGATCTTCATAAAACGTGTAGTTGATAGGTTTGCCTTTGGCGAACCGGCGGAACTCCTGGATCGCTCCTTCCGCCATGCCGATCATGGGTCCGAGTAGGAACCAAGCGGCTAACGGGACGAAAGCATTGTGGTATAGATTCTCACTGATGAGATGCTCGCAGGCGTAATTGCCGAGGACCGCCTGCGGCAGAGACAACTTCCTATGTTCAGGAACAAACACATCTTCCAGTACGAAACTGCTGCTGCCAGTACCCTGCATGCTGGTCACGTGCCAGTCGTCTTTTATGATTGCGTCTTTGGTCGGGACCAGAAACACGAGGTGATCCAGAAATTTGCCCGCATCATCGAGTAACGGTGAACCCGCGACTAGCCAATGACTGTGGTGGCAGCCCGACGCGAATGCGAAGCGGCCGTTGACCACATAACCACCATCCACGCGCTTCACGTCTCCCGCGGGACCGATTTGCCCAGCCGTGATGACATGAGGTGTATCATGCACCTCTTCTTGAGCCTGTTCAGGGAAGAGCGATACGAACCACATAATCCCGTTGTAGATCATTGCCACCCAAGCTGTCGATCCACAACCTTTGCCTAGCTCAGCCATGGCTTTAAGGAACACTGACAGTGGTTGCTGGTAACCACCGTAGATACGCGGTTGCAGGACTTTGAACAGACCCGCATCCCCTAATAGTTCGATATTGATATCGAGCGTCCGGCGTAGTGTTTCTGTTTCGCCGGCGCGGTCGCGCAGAATAGGGGCGCACTGGGCTGCCCGCCTGATGAGGTCGGAGCCTTCTGCGGGAAGTTCTATTGGTGCTAGCGGCGGCATACGTAGTTCCTCTTTCCGGGTATTCTGTAAGTACACGAACGTTCTCGTGACCCCATTAGCCGAAGTGTGTAGTAACTTCGGGGAATTGAAGCAGCTCCAGACTAGCGTTGGATAAATTCTGAAAAAAAGCGACCTGAGGTCTCCAATTTATGTAATCACTCTGGAATGACCTCTATTAAAAGGTTTTAGACCGCTAAGTTGTAGATATAAATGTTAACACCGCTTTAGACAGTTCAACCTAGGGGAGCTTTGGTATGAGCGTCGGCTAAATTTTTATCGGTGTCTTTATTGGTGTGAGCATACAAAACCACTGCTGTGCTGCAACTCAACGCTTTCTCATAGATTCTTATCGAAGTAAAAGCGCATGTGCTCAGTCGAAGTCTCGATCTGGCCTGCGAACGATCCCAGCACGGACTCCAGTTCCTGCATCCGGAAAGGCCGACCCATCAGGCGTTCCATGGTTTCACGCCGGATCACGCATTCGATGTCGAGTTCCACGCGGATGTAGGCATGGTGATCGTCAATGCCAATATCCTTATCCGGATTGTCTTCATACACTGCTTCGAGCGCGGCGTCGGCGATTTCGCCTGCACGCAGTACCGGTCCGACTTTATTGCTCATTTAGATCCCCGAGTAGTTGGGTACGACGTTTTCGGCGTTGACGTAAATTTCGTTATTTTCCACTTTAACTGGATAGGTCGCCAAAAGGGTATTATCAGGGTTTATCCCCTTACCCGCGACTACATCGAACTGCCATCTATGGGCGCTGCATGTAAGATGCCGCTCTCCGTCAAAATCTCCACCGGCCAGAAGGATCTGTTGATGAGGACAGTGGCCCTGGATCGCGGTGATGTCGCCGCCGCGCGGATAGAGCAGCAGAATCGGTTCACCATCAATCTCGACCGGCAGCATCTCACCCTCCCAGAGGTCATCTAGGTCGGCAACGTGCGTATAAGCCATTCTTTTGTGCGCTTGCTTCTTAGGGTTCGAAATTCAACGAGCGAAGAAAATCACGGAGTGCAGCGCGAGCCTCTTCACTTGCATCCGGACTCTCCGGCAACCCCTGGCAATAAGCATCGATGGCCTTGTCGGCGGTTTTCAACCATTTTTCGAGCCAGTCATTTATGACTGTAACGTTCTCTTCACGCTCAGCGGCCATGCGCACGAGCGCAGCGGTCCACGTTCGTGAGCGTTGAACGTCACGGTAAACGGAATCGCAAAGTAGTCCCAATAATCCGTCGTCATAGCGTCGCGCAGTAGCAGCGAGTTGGCGTAACAGTGTTTCGTCAATCGCTGGTTTTGCAACAAGATTCAGTGCGATAAAAGCTTCGCCCCAGTCATAGGTGATCAGCACGTTCTCCATGAGTTCGCGGAACCCCTGCCAGATGGGATTGTCCTCCCAGATCCCGCGCTCGGCAGTTGCGAAGCCTTTTTCTGGATAATGTTTGTTGAGCTCAGCCGTGCGGTAAGAGATCTGTGACAGCCACCGCATCTGATCCGTCGCCTGATAGAGGACACAACTTCGAACGGTGCTGGAGGGCACTATCTGCACGAGGTAGTGCGACGCCATCTGCACCGTATGCACGAGGTATCTTGCTGGCGTATAAACGGCGAACAGCGTATCTACCCATTCGGGGGAGAGTCCTTGATCATGCGCGAGCTCATCATGCTCGTCGAGCAAACGTTCAATGTAGGTTTCTTGCCCATCCTGAAGCACGTTATAGCTGCGATATGTCATTTCGTCAGGATCGCGGAAAGCCTCCCAATCGCAACCGGTCAGCGGTGAGTCGTGCCGGTATTTTTTGAACCACTTCGACATTGGGATGTTCGGCCCTAACTCGAATGGCGAGGCGGGATCGAGGTTGTACACGAGATTGGTAGAGACAATCTCGTATTCACTAGGACGGCGTCGAGCCTCGGCTAAATGGCTCCAGGTCTTAAGCGGTTTTGCCGTTTCTTTGCTGCTCATCACTCGTCCTAGTCAATCTTCGTAATAAAATTCGAGGCTCATCATAGCGGTTATGCCCGCATCGGCGACGGTAATGTCGTGGTCAAAGGGCTCTTCAGCGCCCAGGCGGCGTGCCCGCAGTTGTTGGCCGGGCTTGTGATTGCGTTCAAAGGCGATGTTGGCCTTGGAGGCTTCCTCGCACATTTGGTCGATGGTGTGCTCTGAATCGACCATCACGACATACAACACGAATTCTTCGTGCAGATTCTGCACAATGGGGAATTGCGCCATCAGTTCCGGCCTCAGGCGGCGGCTTCTCGTGTTTGCCGGTAAGCATCGATCCAAGCGTGACCATGCGCGTCTTCGCCCTGTTCGCCTGGCGCAAGATCGAAATAATCCAACAGCCCTTCCAGCGTTGGCGGTTGGATCATTCCTGCTACCATACGATCAGCAACACTCATATGATCCTTGTAGCGATCTGGATCTTGCTCGAAGATCCACCGATCGACGTCAGAGCCGAAGTGATAGAGACGCCCTTCGTATTCCAATGGATAGTCTTTCAATGGTCGACCGTTGCTGGCATCACCGGGTGTTCCGGTGATGGGTGTCTGCGCCATGTTGCACAACGTAACCATCGCGGGCAGCACGGTATCGACCGGCCCGTTCTTTACGAAGCGTTCAATAATCGGATCCCAAAAGCTCTTGCCCCAGGTAGCCTCCCATCCCGGATACTTCTCCTCCAGCCATTCGCGCTCCTCGGGGCTCACGCCTGCTGGCACGTCCCACCAGACTGAACGGTGAAACGACCATATCCCCCCGTGCATGCCGTGATGGCGCACATCTAAATCGGCGATCATTTTCTCCCAATACCAGGGTTTATCCAGCCCGATATCTATTAGGTTTCGCTCGAACTGACCAAACACCCATTCCTCCATGAATTCCTTGAATGATTTTTCGCGGCGCTCCAGCGGGGTGTAGTAATCCATCGCTGGGCCGGTCAGCGTCGCAAACAAGGTCCACGCACGCCAGATGGCGATATCGACTAGTCGCTGGGCTTCGTCCTTGCGCCCGTTTTCGAGCAGGATCTTGACCACCGGCCCACCGATTTGTGCATGTCGCGCTTCGTCGGTCTGGATGCTAGAGGCGAGATTCGAGAAGGTGATGTCACCGGCTTTGGCGGCATCAGCAGCTAATCCATGGAACTGCAGGTTGGAAAAACCCGTTTCGATCGCAAAGGTCAGCTTGACGGCCACTCCGACGGCGTCGCGCGCAGACATAATATCGTCGAACAAATGGCGGGCCGCCACGACGGCCCACTCGTTGGTGTGCATGGATTTCGCTGCCCAGTCGAACTGTCTGCTGCGCTTGGTGTGTTCATGCGGAAAAAACAGCTGGATCTGACCGTGACGATTCTCGTCCATTGCGCCGAAGGTCGCCATATTGCGCATGCCCGGGGCTTTACCGAAACGCGCCATGCGCGATTCGGCACTTGCAGCCATTGCTTCAAGGGCCGCGAAAGCACCGTAATGCTGCTTGAGAATGGTGATCCAACCAGGCTCTGCGCTATCGAGGAAGTTGGCCCTCTGCAGGGCGGCCTTCACCGAGTACACCCCGGCATCCTTGTCACGCTGACCCTGGACGTACTCGCGGTAGCTTATTTTGTAGGGTTCGTCGTAGTTCTCCCATTTATCCAGAGATAATCCCATACTTCCGCTCTGTTCTTCCGGGAAGAGCTCATCCTCAGTGACGTACTTCGGCGTCCAATTCGTCGTTCTAGCGATGTCATACCATTCGGCACGTTTCAACATGGCCATATTTACAACTCCTCGTAT
>CAZBOQ010000005.1:0-3825 GCA_964493555.1 uncultured Gammaproteobacteria bacterium
TAAATCGGCAGTAGCGTTTACGTCGAAAATACCTAGCCATACCTATGCCTCCCGCTCATCTGGGTCAGGTGTCTCGGGGGCGTCACCGGTTTTGGCTCCAGTGCCTCCCTCTTGATCCGATTCGGTCGATACGTCGGCCTCGCGCTCTCCCTCGACCTCCGTATCGGTCTGGGTTAGTACCTCCCCAGCGGGTTCACCCTCCGCCGGCGGCGCACCGCTGCTGGCAATGTTCCGAGCTCCGTCGCGTTCATCGCGGGGCTCCTGATCGTTGCCGTCCGAATCATCCCCAGATTTCGCGAGCAATGATGGTTCCAAGACGGGTGAGTCGCGTCGCATGATGAGGTGGCGGATCACCGCGTCGTTAAACTTAAAGGCACTGGACAATTCTTGCAGAGTGTCGGCGCCACACTCAACGTACATCAAGACGTAGTGCGCTTTGTGTACCTTGTTGATCGGGTAGGCGAGCTGCCGACGACCCCAATCCTCCACTCGATGGATAGTGCCTTTGCCGCTGTCGATCATCGCCCGATAACGATCCAACATGGCGTTGACTTGTTCACTCTGGTCAGGATGAACCAGAAATACGATCTCATAATGTCGCACGGCGACTCCCTCTGGCTATGAGCTTCCCGTCCAAACGGTGAAGCAAGGAGTTAATGTAACTACTTAAAAAGCAGAAGAATTGTACTAAAGGCTCCGTGACCAAGCAACACCAAACCAAAACACTCACCTGACGTACACCGCAAAACCGGACTCCTACGAGCACCCTTTTGGTCCCAAATGTGGAGGCAGTTCTAACCGTTTTTCCGCTGACGGACCGCTTCGAACAAAACAATTCCAGTACTAACAGAAACGTTAAGGCTTTCCACATAACCATGCATGGGAATACGCACCAGTTGGTCACAGTGCTTGGCAGTTAGATCGCGCAGTCCACGCTCTTCCCCGCCCAACACCAACACCAGCGGCCCACGCAAGTCCGCTTCATAGACTATTGACTCGCCGGACGAGGCGGCTCCTATCACACGGACTCCGGCTTTTTGCAAGCGCGCCAACGCGCGCGCCAAGTTGGCAACGCGAATAAGCGGCACCCGATCGGCAGCCCCGCTCGCTACCTTGTAAACCGCTGCGGTAAGACCCGCACCGCGATTGCGGCCGGTTACAATCGCATCGACACCAGCAGCCTCAGCTGTGCGTAAACAAGCACCGAGATTGTTCGGATCCTCGACCCCGTCCAGCGCTAATAACAGCAAATCGCCGCTATTGGACTCGACCAGAGCGTCCAGATCTTGATCACCACGACTGCGGACGGGCCGCCTGCGCAACACCACACCCTGGTGGCGCGCTCCCTCAACCAACTTGTCCAACGTCTCAGCGTCAGCCTCGTGAACGGCCACACCGAGACGTTTGCAACGGGCGCGTAATCCGCCGACCAGCGCATCGTCGCGGTTACGATGTACCCACAGTTCCAAACAGAATTCCGGCACCGCCTCCAGCGCATGTCGAACCGCATGCAGCCCGTAAATGATGCGTGTATCGCGACCCACGGCGGTTCAGGACCGTCGGCGCGATTTGCGCGATTTTTTTCCTGACCCCCGCTCGACCAGCTCAAGCTCGATGCGCCGTTCCTCCAAACTAACCCGGGTAAGTCTCACTTTTACCTGTTGGCCTATACGGTAACTACCGCCGGAACGTTCTCCTGTCAGACGATGGTGTATGGAATCGAAGTGATAGTAATCGTGCAACATAGTAGTCACGTGAACTAGACCTTCAATGAACATGCCGTCCAACTCCACGAATAAACCAAAACCGGTAACTGCGCTGACGGTACCGCCGAACGTCTCACCAACCTTGGCAAGCATGTACTCGCATTTGAGCCAGGCTCCCGCGTAATGACTAGCATCATCTGCCCGTCGCTCCAGGGTCGAACATTGTTCGGCGAGGCTTCTTAGCGCATCAGCATCGTCAGGGTAAGAATGACCGCGTTTATTCATGGTGCGGCGGATCGCTCGATGCACCATCAAATCAGGATAACGCCGGATCGGCGAGGTAAAATGAGCGTAATGTTGCAAGGCTAGGCCGAAGTGTCCGAGTTGATCGGTACTGTAGACAGCGAGCCGAAGGCTTCGAAGGATCACAGTTTGTATTAATCGTTGATCGGCACGACCCTGGATCGATTTCAACAGAGCGGCAAGTTCCCGTGGTTCGAGGCCAGCGCTCGCCGGGACTCGGAGGCCAAGCTCGCCAAGAAAGGTTCGTAGGTCCTCTACCTTTTCACCAACGGGGGGTTCATGGATCCGGTAGATCGCCGTCAGGTCTGATCCGTGCAAATATTCAGCGGCTGCAACGTTAGCGGCAATCATGCACTCTTCAATGATGCGATGCGCATCATTGCGCTGCGAGGGCACGATCTGTGCAATTTTACCATCCTGATCAAATACAAAACGCGGCTGTACAGTATCCAGTGCCAACGCACCTCGCTTTTCCCGCTGCCGTTTTAGCTTCTTGTATAGGTGATACAACTGCTCCAGGTGTCCTACCAATCCACGATACTGCTTACGGAGACTCGCATCACCGTCCACCAACATCGCGCCGACCTCGGCATAGGTCAATCGCGCCGCCGAGCGCATCACTCCTTCGAAAAATCGATGACCACGAACTGTACCATCGCGGTCGAACTCGAGCTCGCACACCAAACACAGTCGATCGACTTGCGGATTGAGTGAACATATACCGTTTGACAATTCAGCAGGTAACATCGGTACGACGCGGTTAGCAAAATAAGTCGATGTGCCTCGCTCCCGCGCCGCCGCATCCAGTGCCGAATCAACCTTCACATAATGCGAAACATCTGCGATTGCTACCGTTAAACGCCAGCCCTCATCGGTGCATTCGCAATAGACCGCGTCATCGAAATCCTGTGCGTCTGCACCATCGATGGTTACCAATGGCAGGTTGCGTAAATCTTCCCGCCCCCGTCTATCCTTAGCCAGCACCTTTCGTGAAACCGCGGCGGTCTCTTGCAGTACGGCCTCGGACCATACGTGCGGCAAATCAAAAACCCGGATCGCCACATCGGTTTCCATTCCTGGGGCTAAGTGTTCGCCCAGGATCTCGCTCACTCTTCCAATCGGTTGGGTGTGGGCATCCGGCTGTTTCTCGATCGCAGCGACCACGATCTGGCCGTGCACGGCTCCAGCTGTCTTCTCTCGAGGCACTAAGACGTCCTGATGAATACGCTTATTGTCTGGAACGACGAACCCAACCCCTGATTCAATAAAATATCTGCCGACAACTTGCGTATTGCCGCGTTCAAGCACTTTCACGAGTTCACCTAGGCGACGCCCACGACGATCAATACCGCCGACCCGGGCGACAATCCGATCGCCATGTAGCAAACCTCGCATCTCGCGGCCGCTAATATATAGATCCCCAGTTCCATCATCGGGGCTTAAGAACCCATAACCGTCGTTGTGCCCCACGATTCGGCCGACCAACAGATCCATCTTTGCTGCGAGACCATATTCATCACGACGGGTCATCACGAGTTGTCCATTAGCTACCATTGCCTCGATCAATATGTGCAATTCGCGTTTAGCGGATTTATTTTGCTTTTTACCACTCGGCATCAATGCGGCAATGATTCTTTCCAGCTTTTGCGGACCGTCGCATTCACGCAAATGCTTCAACACGGCCTCCCGGGTGACCTGAGCAGGCCGACGCCCGCGATGTAAGCCAACGCCGTGCTTTTCCACAGTCGAATCAACGGGCCTAGCGCCGGTTTTTTTAGATTTCTTTTTGTTGCTACGTCTTTGCATTGACTCGCTT
>CAZBOQ010000006.1:0-1956 GCA_964493555.1 uncultured Gammaproteobacteria bacterium
CACTGATATAGTCGACAGCAGCGGCAAGATCGATCGCTTGTTGTCCCATGGCGGCGCGGGTGTCTGCATCGATGAACGACGAAGGTGCTTCTTCGATAACTTTTTGGTGGCGCCTTTGTATGGAGCATTCGCGTTCACCGAGATGGACAATGTTGCCGTGGCCGTCGGCCAAAACTTGGATCTCAATGTGGCGCGGTTGCTCAATGAACTTCTCGGCGAATACGCGCTCATCTCCGAAGCTCGCCCGTGCTTCGTTAGTAGCGCTAATGAATCCATCGCGCGCGCCAGCCTCATCGTAGGCGATCCGCATGCCCTTACCGCCGCCGCCTGCCGATGCCTTCAACATTACCGGGAAGCCGATTTTCTTGGAGACCTCAATAGCCTCTTCGGAATCAATCAGCGTTTTGGTATGACCTGGGATGGTATTGACGCCCGCATCAGCTGCGACTTTCTTGGATTCTATCTTGTCGCCCATCGCTGCGATTGCTTTAACACCGGGCCCTATGAAGGTGATCCCAGCCGCTGCCAGGCTTTCGGCAAACCCGGCGTTTTCGGATAAAAATCCGTATCCAGGATGCAACGCCTGCGCGCCGCTGTCGCGAGCGGCTGCAATTATCCTATCTGCCCGTAGATAGCTCTTCGCCGCCGGTGCCTCTCCAATCCAGATCGCTTCGTCCGCCTCACGCACATGCAGTGAAGTCAGGTCGGCGCTTGAATAAACGCATACCGTTTTGATTCCCATGCGCCGTGCAGTACGGATGAGTCGGCAGGCGATCTCGCCACGATTGGCAATTAGAATCTTGTCGAACATGGTAAGAGAGATTTTACAATGGGATGTTCGCGTGCTTCTTCCAAGGATTGGCGAGCTTTTTGTTGCGCAGCATCCTCAGATCCCGACACAGCAACCGCCGGGTGTCATGCGGCAGGATCACATCATCGATGAAGCCCAACGAACCCGCTACGAACGGGTTAGCAAATTTCTCCCGATACTCCTCAGTGCGTTCCTCTATTTTCTCCGCGTCATCGCGATCCTGGCGAAATATGATCTCGACTGCGCCTTTTGGACCCATTACAGCGATCTCTGCTGACGGCCAGGCATAGTTGATGTCGCCGCGCAGATGTTTAGAAGCCATTACGTCATAAGCGCCGCCATAAGCCTTACGGGTAATGACGGTAAGTTTCGGTACGGTCGCTTCTGCATAAGCGAACAACAGTTTCGCCCCATGTTTGATGATGCCGCCGTATTCTTGCTGGGTACCCGGCAGGAATCCTGGTACGTCTACGAAGGTGATGATGGGAATGTTGAAACAATCGCAAAAGCGAACGAATCGCGCCGCTTTACGACTGGAATTGATATCCAGGCAGCCGGCCAAAACCATCGGTTGATTGGCGACTATCGCCACCGTCGAACCCTCCATGCGTGCGAATCCAGTGACGATATTTTGCGCGTAGTCGGGTTGCAGTTCGAAAAAGTCGCTGTTATCTACGACTTTCAGAATCAACTCTTTGATGTCGTAGGGCTTGTTGGGATTTTCCGGGACGAGAGTGTCGAGCGATGTGTCCTGCCGATCAACCGGATCGTCGCTAGCTAGTTCAGGGACTTTTTCGCGGTTGCTGAGCGGCAGGAAATCGACGAAACGACGGAGCCCCTGCATCGCGTCCACATCATTTTCGAAGGCTAGGTCGGCGACGCCGGACTTACCACTGTGGGTTGTGGCTCCGCCCAGCTCCTCATGAGTGACTTCTTCATGGGTTACGGTCTTAACGACTTCGGGACCAGTGACGAACATGTACGAGGTGTCGCGCACCATGAAAATGAAATCGGTCATCGCTGGTGAGTAAACCGCGCCGCCAGCGCAGGGACCCATCACCACCGAGATCTGCGGTACCACTCCCGATGCCAGTACGTTTAATTGAAACACATCTGCGTAACCGGCCAGCGATGCCACCCCCTCC
>CAZBOQ010000007.1:0-21696 GCA_964493555.1 uncultured Gammaproteobacteria bacterium
CCGTATCGAGCCTCTCCACTGCCTCAACCCGGCGTACGCAAAGTGCACGCCTTCAATTTTCGCACATTGCTATAATGAATCATGCCGCATCTCCTACTTGTACTCCTTCTTTCGCTGATAAACGCGTGCGGCTTGCCTTCCGAGGAAGTGCCAGTCATTAAGTTCACTCATGTCACGGCGCCGAACACACCGAAGGGACAGGCAGCAGAATTGTTCAAGGAACTTGCCGAAAAGCGTCTACCAGGCCGCATCAAAGTCGAAGTATTTCCGTCCAGTCAGTTAATGAACAATGGCGATGCACTGGAGGCGATCGCTTTCGGCGAGGTGCAGATGATTGCACCCGCCTTATCAAATTACGATCGGTTTACCCACGTGTACCAAGTGTTCGACCTGCCGTTTCTGTTCTCGGACATAGCCGCAGTGGAACGATTTCAACAAAGCCGGATTGGCCAATCGCTACTGAACACGTTGACCGACCGCGGCATGACTGGCCTCGCTTATTGGCACAATGGTATGAAGCAGTTCGGTGCGCAGCGAGCGCTGCATCGGCCCGAACAAGCTGAGGGGCTCAAATTCAGAATAATGGAGGCCGATGTGCTCGAAGCACAGATCCTGCAGCTCGGCGGCAGCCCGCAGAAGATGGCGTTCGCTGAAGTTTACCAAGCATTGCAAACTGGTGCGGTGGACGCACAAGAAAACACCTGGTCGAACATTTACTCGCAGAAATTCTACGAAGTACAGGACTACGTGACGGAAACCAATCACGGCTACCTGGGCTACATGGTGGCGGTTAATACCGAGTTCTGGGTCGGTCTACCCGACGAGGTGCGAGCGGAACTCGAACAAATCATGCAGGAAGTCACAAACTGGGTGAACCAAGAATCTGCTGCGATAAATTTGGATGCCCGTGCCCAGGTTGCGGAATCGGGCAAAACGGAGATCGTCGAACTGTCGGAGGACGAGCTAATCGTCTGGCGGGAGCGTATGCGACCTGTCTGGCGGCAGTTCGAGGACGACATCGGCACACGTATTATTGCTGCTGCGCAAGGCGACATCGGGAATCCTCACACTGTCTCTCTTCCGGAGGGACCGGGAACGCTTCGGTAGATGCGGCAGTTCCTCGATCAGCTCGAGGAGAATCTGATGGCTTTTTTTCTAGCCATCATGACCATCGTGACATTCACACAGGTAGTGCTGCGGTACGCTTTCGACAGTGGATTCACCTGGTCGCTGGAAGCGACCACCTACAGCTTCGCCTGGTTAGTATTAATCGGGATGTCTTATGGCGTAAGGACCCAATCCCATATCGCAATGGATCTGGTGAGTCGCGCGCTGCCCAAGCGATTTGGCAAGGCATTCTCACTGTCAGCCCTCACGTTTTGTTCGGTGTACGCACTTCTCATGGCCTACGGCTCCAGTGTCTTTGTCTGGCGCTTATATTCTCTGGGACATATGGCACATGACCTACCGGTAACTAGGTGGTTACTCGCCACACTGATGCCGCTGTCCTTCGTTCTGCTCCTGTTACGATTCGTGCAACTCGGATGGCAAACCCTTCGTGGTAGCTCGGTGGTTCTAGGCTCGAGAGATCCAGAAACCAGTATAAAAGAAGGGGACGGCGAATGAGTGCCCTGTTCCTTTTACTGCTATTTTTTATTCTCCTGGTTATCGGAGCTCCCATCGCAATCTCACTAGGTCTCGCTAGCGTCACTACCATGATGTTATTCAGTGAACAAACACTGGCAACCCTAGCGCAACGTTTCTTTCACGCTATGCATGTTTATCCGCTGCTGGCGATACCGTTTTTCATTTTAGCCGGAAGTTTTATGACGACAGGGGGCGTCGCGCATCGAATGATCGATTTCGCCAACGCGTTGGTCGGACACTTCCGCGGCGGTCTAGCAATGGCGGCGGTGCTGGCCTGCACGTTCTTCGCCGCCGTTTCTGGTTCTTCGCCCGCGACAGTCGTTGCCGTCGGCTCCATCGTTATCTCAGGCATGGTCGGATCCGGCTATTCCAAACCATTTGCGGCTGGCGTTATCTGCAATGCCGGCACACTAGGGATCCTGATCCCGCCGTCCATCGTACTGGTCGTGTACGGAGCGGTCACTGAAACATCGATTGGAAGCCTGTTCATCGCCGGGGTGATACCCGGCCTCCTACTCACGCTTACCATGATGATCGCGATTCACGTCATCGCCCGCCACCACGATCTACCGAGCCACACGCGCGCGGATTTCGCAACCGTAGTCAGAACGGGGCGGCGTGCCGTATGGGGATTGCTACTGATCGTAATAATTCTCGGCGGTATTTACGGAGGAGTGTTCACTCCGACCGAAGCCGCCGCCGTTTCGGCAGTTTATGCGTTCGTGGTTGCGGTGTTTGTGCATGGCGATATCAGGTTGAACGACCTGCGTCGCGTCTTGCTCGACAGTGCCAGGATCACCGCCATGCTGATGTTCATCATCGCGAATGCGTACATGTTTGCGTTCGTCCTTACTACTGAACAGATCCCTCAAATGGTATCTCAAGGTATTGTAGGACTCGGGCTGTCACCATGGGCTTTCCTATTGGCCGTCAATCTCATCCTGCTATTGGCCGGCAATTTCATGGAACCGTCTTCGGTAATCCTGATCCTTGCGCCGATCCTATTTCCGATCGCTATGGAGCTTGGTATAGATCCCGTGCACTTTGGCATCATTATGGTGATCAACATGGAGATCGGCATGGTGACACCACCAGTTGGCCTCAATCTATTCGTCACAGCAGGCGTCGCTGATATGCCGTTGGAAGAGGTGATCCGCGCTGCGCTGCCCTGGTTGCTAGTCCTGCTGACGTTATTGATGGTGATAACTTATGTGCCGTCCATATCCCTGGTCCTTCCTACACGACTTCTGTAAATCGACCGCGTGATTGCCGAACTCTCCTTTCAAGATCTCGCCGTGATCGCTGGAGCGATCGCGTTCGGTGGATTCGTAAAGGGCATCACTGGCCTCGGCTTACCCGTACTCGCAATCCCCCTCATCGCTGGGTTTCTAGATGTCCAACATGCTGTAATTGTGCTCGTTATTCCTGGCATTGTGCTTAACATCTGGCTTGCGTGGAATCATCGTGACAAGGCTACCGAGATCCCTGAGATGGCGGTATTTCTTACGTTCACTTGCGTCGGAGTACTATTTGGAACGGTGGTTTTATATAGCGCCAGCGAACGTTTTCTCAACAGCGTCCTTGCTGCTTGGATAGCCGTTTACCTCGTGGTGCAAATCGCGACACCGGACTTTCGACTCGAAATGAGAACCAGAACTCGGTTCGCTCCGTACGTCGGGGCCCTCGCTGGTCTCTTTCAAGGTTCAACTGGTATCTCCGGCAGCGTAATCGCCACTTACTTTCATTCTCTGCGCCTAGCACCCAGCACATTCGTCTTCGCCGTAGCTGCACCATTCCTTGTGATGGCCGTCGCCCATTGCATTACTTTGATTGTGTTCGGGATGTACACCCGCCAACTCGTCCTCGAAAGTTTCATCGCGTTAGTGCCTGCGCTCCTCTCTATTGCACTGGGCATGCGACTGCGCCGTTACGTCAACGAGCGCAATTTTAATCGCCTCATACTAGGATTATTGCTGCTAGTGGGTGTGCGGCTTGTCTACGTCACGTGGCTTCGCTAACGAAACAAGGGCACAAAACCGAGCCCCTCTGAATTAGTTCAATTGCTTCAACTAAATCGATATGGTCGGTGTTTAACAATCCCCCAGTTGTTTCCTTCCCATTTACGCAATCTCGATGTTCAAAACTAAGAAAGTAATAACTAGCATATAAAAGCCAGGCTACGGACTCCCTAATACACATTTCAGCGTTAGAAAACCGTGTTGCGCGATCAGCGGCGTACGAGTGATACCGTCAATGACTTAAAATGGATTCGTGGAACCGGCCCGGTTGCTATTAGGTTGGAAACTCACTAGCGCGCCTGTAACATCCGTGGCCGGTGGAGACGAGGAGCAGGAACCACTCATAGCAAGACCTAGAAACCAACACGATGTAGCTCGGCTCCTAATATTGGAAGCATCCGCTTCTATCGTGGCGAACCGTTTTAAAGGGGGCGTAAAGCGATAGCAAGCGGTGTTGAAAGACGACAAAGCCTCACTAAACGTTTCCTATACTCCTTGAACAACACAGATATTAGCCTAGCGAGCTGTCATAGCATGCTTAACGCCACGAACTTTGACGATCTCTCCAGGTTGTGATCCAACACCTCTAGCGACAAGGATAAAAGAATGAAAATTACGGGATACGCGGCGCCATGGACTGTAGCGCCCGGTGACGCTGTGCACTTCAAGATCAGCACGGCAGCGAAAAAATACAGCGCGGTAATACAGAGGCTTATTCATGGTGACGAGAATCCGCGCGGACCGGGGTTCAAGGCTGAGCGCGTTAGCACTGACATTGATGGCGATTACGCGGGGCACGAACAAACCATTCGAACGGGATCATATGTGGAAGTCCCCGACGGACCCACGCTCGCACTGGGCAGCGGCTTTACCGTCAGCGCCTGGATTTGGCCAACAACACCTGACAAAGGCGTGCAAGCATTAATTTCGAAATGGGATGGAGCCAAGGATAACGGCTTTGGTTTGTTCATCGATAACTCCGGCGCGATTTCACTATGGTTGGGTGATCACCGCCTCAGCACAAATAAGCCGCTGCGGGCAAACCAATGGTACTTCGTCGCTGCGTCGTTCGATCCGGAAAGCGGACGTGCTAGCTCGATGCAGGTTCCGCAGAGTTATTGGCCGAGGGAAGACACGAGAGTTTCAGTAGCCAAAGATCTCAATTGCACAGTTTCGCAAACAACTGCATCACTAATGATCGCCGCACACAATGCGGGCAATGACGGCAAACGGCTGCTCACTGACGGACATTACAATGGCAAAATCGAAGCACCTCGCCTGTTCTCCAGAGCCCTTACCCGCGACGAACTTCAAACCGTCAGCGAGGGCGGCTGGCGTGCAGTTGCTGGTTCGGTGGTCGCAGCGTGGAATTTCGGTCGCGACTTTGATACTGAACGCGTCACCGATGAATCACGGAATGAACTCCATGGCCGTGCGCGACAGATGCCAGCGAAAGCAATGACCGGCCACAATTGGAGCGGCGCGGAAACGGATTATAAACGCGCACCCAGCGAATACGCAGCGATCCACTTTCACGCCGATGATTTAGAAGACGCCCATTGGCAAACCGATTTTGAGTGGACCGTGCCTGCCGGTTTGCAAAGCGGTATCTATGCCGCTCACGTCACTACCGATGAAGCTGATGACCATGTGTTCTTTTTCGTGCGCCCGCCAGAGGGCAAGAGCTCGTCCGCAGTTGCGTTTCTTGCGCCTACTGCAAGTTATTTGGCTTACGCCAACGATCGAATGACCGGTGGCCCACCGCAACTCTTCAGCAATCAGGATCCGACGATCAACCCAGATGTATACGCGTATTGCCGCGCCAACGGATTGCTCAGCACGTATGATTTGCATGAAGACGGCAGTGGGGTATGTTACTCCTCGCGCTTGCGTCCCACCGTCAACATGCGTCCGGGATTTCACCATGCTGATCTAGGCTGCCCACATCAACTCAGTGCCGATCTGCATCTTGTCGATTGGTTGGAAGAAAAAAAGTTCGCCCATGACGTACTCACCGATGAGATCCTGCACCTGGAGGGCATCGAGCTCCTCAGGCCTTACCGCGTGATAGTCACCGGCACACACCCTGAGTACTGGTCTCTGGAGATGTTGGATGCGTTAAAGCTTTACCTGGATGAAGGAGGCCGCCTCATGTACATGGGCGGTAACGGCTTTTATTGGGTCACCTCTTTCGCTAACAACCGCCCGCACGTAGTTGAAATCCGTCGCGCCGAGGGGATCCGCGCCTGGGAGCACAAGCCCGGCGAGCTTTATCACAGCACTTCGGGACAACGCGGCGGGCTATGGCGCTGGCGCGGACGCGAGCCACAAAAACTCGCCGGTATCGGCTTCAGCGCACAGGGATTCGACAATTCCAGCCCCTACCGTCGCAATGAGGATAGTTACGATCCGCGCGCAGCGTTCATCTTCGACGGTGTCGAAGGGGAAATCATCGGCGATCACGACTCCTTAATTATGAACCGCGGGGCAGCTGGTTTCGAACTCGACCGTGCCGACGACGAACTTGGCACGCCAGCACACACGTTACGCCTTGCCTCTTCGTTCGGGCATTCCGATTCCTATCAACATGTGATTGAAGAAGTTCTGATGAGCAATTCGATGCAAGGTGGCACCATAGAACCAAGAGTTCGAGCTGACATGGTGTATTTCGAATATCCGAACAACGGGGCGGTATTTTCTACCGGTTCCATTGCGTGGTGCGGCGCACTTTCACACAATAGCTATGACAACAATGTCTCGCGCATCACCGAGAACGTACTCCGTGCTTTCCAATCCAACGGCCCGATTAGGATCGGATCTTAGCAACATATCGAATAAGAACGTTCTCAGTACTAATAATTTGCCTTTTTGATACTTGTGCCGAGAGAACACTAAGGCTTATTGAAATCCACCCTCATGACCGTGTTACTTCTTAAACAGATGGCCGACTTTATTGGCGATGTCGTTCAGCTGAGCGGTCGATGGGCGCGCTACTTTCGGAAATTCGCTGTCGCGTTCCGGAACTTTGATAGTTGCATCTATACCGACCTGTTCCGACAATAAAGTATTGCCCTGTGGTCCTCGCGGGGCCGATGGATCGAGCACTAAAGCACCTCCCACTTCGTTGAAAATAAAATCTTTCTTTGGTTGTGTTCGCGTGACCATCGCGATGAGAACATCCGTCAGGTTGTAAGGATCGATATCCGGTCCGACCACTACAACGTATTTGATCATGCGCGGAAATCGACCGCTCGCAGACCAGACGGCGTGAATAACATGCTGCCCGAAATACGGCCATGGCTTCTCCTCTCTGTCGACTGAAAGCTGCACGACCGCGAAGGGCAACCAAGTACCACCGTGAATGACGACATCCTGGACCTGTGGAAGTTTGCGTTTCAGATCGGAAAGGATTTCGATCGCGGTAAACGTAACGCCGATAAAACCGTGGTCAAACGGTGGCCACATCTCATAGGTGTTGTACCAGATCGGTTTCTTTCGACGGGTGATGCATTTGACCTTGGTCAAAGGCAGTACAAACTCCGGATCGTAATAGCCGAGGAAATTGCCATGCGGCCCATCTATTTCCTCCTGGGGCGGCACCATCAACTCACCTTCGATCACATATTCCGAAGTTGCCGGCACATAGAGTTCCGAGGTCTCGCACTTAACCAATTCCAGCGGTTTACCCCGCACTGCGCCCGCTAACGCATACTTGTCCCACTGATGCACACCCTGCAAGATTGCCGGTCCGCCGCCGATAGCCATCACTGTTGGTTCGGGCCCAAACGCGGCGGCAATCTGCAACGGTTCGCCGCGCTGCACCGCTTTTGAATAGTGAACACCCAGATCGTTATATGGCGGATTCCACCAGGCGTAAGTGGTCAAACAGGTTTTCTGTAGCTCCTCCGAATACGGTTTGCCGTCAGGGTCGAGATCCAACAAACCATAACGATAGGTGCTGGCATTGAGATCACCAGTCTCCGGATCGATGGACGCGGTGATATTGCAGTTCGGATAAGACTGCCGTTCTTCTCCGAACCAGACATGCGGGATCTGTTCCTTTAAATCGATTTCTGACTCGCCGATTACAACTTCCTTACAGGGAGCGGCGACTGCATCCACGATCTCCGGATCCAACCAAGATGCCGTGTCATTGATGATATCGCTGATCTGGTGTTTAGCCTCGTACTCGCTGTTATGGCCCAGCGCCGCAGCCATTCGTTCGCGCGTGCCATAGACATTCAGCAGTAACGGGACGTCTACCGTGTTGTAGCTGGTCATATTATCCAGCAACATACAGCCTCCCCCCTGCCCGGCAACGTATGCTTCCAACGCCTCAAGCTCATTACTCATGTGACCGACGTCAATTGGGTCACTAATCCTTACCAGATCGCCCCGCTCTTCGAGATCTTTCAGGAATTCGCGCAAGTCATAATAGGGAAATGCCATGTTAGGGAATTAACTTATCCAACCGTCGAGCCCAACTCGGCACGAGTACCAAACCGGGCAATTACCAGGTGCGACGATCATCGTCGGCATGATGGAATACCCAGCTCGGTAGACTAAGATAGAACTGCTCATCGACACCCTATTTTCTGGCGGTAAGTGGCAAACATGTTCCACCGAGAACGCGCTCATTGCAACTGCCAATCAGATGACGTCAGCCTTTGAACTCGCGAACGCCATCATGTCAGCGTAGGGGCCGGTTGTGGCGAGCCAGCCCCTCCCGTGACTAGCGCCTTTTGCAGAGGCGTAATACCATCGAAGCTGAGAACATGACCGTAGGTGATCACCTATTTTTCAGTTTGCATTTATGAAGGACAAGCTCTTCCATGGATGGCACATCGTCGCGGCAGCGTTCGTCATTCTTTTTCTGAGCACCGGCACACATCTTTCCTTCGGTGTAATGTTGAAGCCCATGGCTGCGGAGTTCGGCTGGGACCGTGGTGCGGTCTCATCCGCTTACTTTCTGAACATGATCGTGTTCTCGTCGTCGCTGGTCTTCATCGGCCGCCTTTACGATCGGGTCGGCCCCAGACCAATACTGTTTGTCGCAACCGTGCTGCTAGCTGGCGGCTACGCGCTGACAGCGAACATCACGGTACTATGGCAGCTATACCTTTCTTATTCTCTCATTACTGCGCTGGGCCTGGGCGGCACCTCCGTGCCGTTGATGTCAGCGCTCATAGCAAAGTGGTTTACCGAACGTCGTGGCATGGCGATTAGCCTCGCGATTGCTGGTGCTTCTATCGGTCAGTTTGTACTAGTGCCGTTGCTTACACGGATAACACTTGAGTACGACTGGCGGACGGCCTATCTAACGGTCGCTATAGTAACCCTAGTCGTGCTCAGCTTATTAACGTTTTTTGTGATCCGCAGTACCCCGGAAGACGTAGGTAAAAAACCTTACGGCAGTGAGATTAGCGCTTCGGGCAAGCCGCTTGCCGCCACGGATAGTGCTCGAGATCTCAACCTCGCCGAGGCGATGCACACCCGCTCTTACTGGCTATTTCTTGTCACCATGTTCATCTGCGGTGGCGGCGACTTTTTCGTTGTGACCCATTTCATCCCGATGGTCACCGACTATGGGATCTCGCCGACAGTGGGCGGACGAATGCTCGGACTTTACGGTTTGATGAGTCTGGCCGGCCTGCTGGTTGCCGGACCACTTTCAGACGTTATCGGTAACAAGGCGCCCATCGTCGCAACATTCATGCTACGCATACCGCTGTTCCTGCTGATTTTGAACTGGCAGACCACTACGGCCTTTTACATTTTCGCTCTGGGATTCGGCTTCACCCAGCTAATGACCGCCCCGGTCACACCCACGCTTCTCGGCAAACTCTACGGCCTGTCCCACATTGGTGTAAACATGGGGTTGATCCTGACCTTTCACCATTTGTCCGGGGGGTTTTGGGTATACGCAGGTGGTGAAATATATGACTATACGGGTAGCTACCAATTGGTTTTTATTATCTTTACTGTGTTGGCGTCGATAGCGCTCATTTGTTCGTCCTTACTGATCGATAAACGGCACGATAAACCAAGAAGGTGATGGACAGGAGGAGAGATGCAGAGCATTTTTCTAGAGTCAAAGGAGTGGTCAGCTACGCCGCGGTCATTAGCAGCAATTCTGATACTTAGCATGCTGGCCACGCCGTGCGTGTACGCGGACGACACCACAACCGGCATCATGACCGTAGAAGATCTTGGGAACCTCATGTCTGGCGTTCCCGGGAAGAAAATCAGCTACGGCAAGGATCCGTTACAGTTCGGTGAACTGCAGATACCCAAAGGGTCTGGTCCGTTTCCTGTGGTGATGTTTATCCACGGTGGCTGCTGGCTCGCCAAGTACGATATCCAAAGCACACGACCCTTGGCCCTCGCGTTCAAAAAGGCGGGGTTCGCTGTGTGGAATCTCGAATACCGTAGAGTAGGTAATGTCGGCGGTGGCTACCCCAACACGCTACTCGATGTCGGCGCTGGCGCCGATTATCTACGCGTGTTATCGAAAGAACATCCGCTCGATCTCGCGCAGCTAGTGGTTATGGGTCACTCCGCTGGCGGCCACTTAGCACTGTGGACGGCGGCCCGCGCCAAAATTCCTCAAGGGCATGACCTTTATCAGCGCGATCCCATTCCGGTTCGAGGTGTCGTGGGCCTCGCCCCCGCGTCAGATCTGGCCTATCTGCACGAAGGAAAACAGTGCGATCACATCGTCCAGAGGCTGATGGAAGGCTCGCCCAGTGAGGTGCCCGAACGTTATAACTTCACCGATACTGCAACTATGGCACCGATCGGTGTACCGCAAACCTTGATCCTAGGTGTTCACGACACAATTTGGACGCCAGTAGGGAAATCTTATATTGCGCGCGCCCGCACCGCCGGAGACACCCAGATCACGCCGATCACCGCGCCAGATTCCGGTCACTTCGAAATGATCGATCCCGATAGCTCAACCTTTGCACTCGTGATCGATGCACTTAAATCAATGACTGACGGAGAATAAACGTGCCTTCTGCTTCCAGGGTGCACTTGGTCGGCAGCGTCCCGTTAGCTGCCCCTGAGTCCGTTTTCCATCGTCTCGGTACAGAACTCGGCAACCACCTCAAACGCGTGGTTGATGGAGAAACCGGCCGCCGTGCTAGCTGGATCGGCTTCGTTCAAAAACTGCTCAACAAAAACCCCGCGTTTGAAGATGATCCCAATGTCCCCCGCTTTCAATTTACCCAATGGGACGGCAAGATCTTACGTGAGTTTAACCAACTACGATTAAAGGCCGACATCGATCCAGATTCGGTTGCGTTGCAAACTGGCTATGCCGACGATGCAATCCACGCCTACCCGATCTTCAAACGCCTGCAAGCAAACGGCATCATACCGAGGAACGTCAAATACCAGATCTGCTGCGGAACGCCGCTGGGGGTTGCGTATCTATTCATAAGCCCAAATGCGCTTGACGACTTTCAACGTATTTATACGCGACACCTACTCGGCGAAGTGGCTAAGATTGCCGCCGCACTACCCAGTGAGTCCCTTTGCTTTCAGTGGGACATTGCGCCCGAGGTATTTGTGTGGGAAAGACACTTTGATATCGATGGCGAATACTACCGGCAACGGATCTCAAACTCGCTGGCCGAAATAGGTGACGGTATACCAACAGAAATAGAATTAGGCTACCACCTCTGCTACGGCAGCCCAGCGGACGAGCATATCGTGCAACCTAAGGACCTCGAAGTTTGTGTGGAGATGAGTAACGCACTGCTCACGAGAGTGGGGCGACCGGTCGACTTCATTCACGTACCCGTTCCGAAAGAACGCGAGGATGACGATTATTTCCGACCACTGACTGAACTGAAATTACCTACGGAAACCGACTTATATTTGGGCTGCGTGCACCGCAACGATGACACCGGCAACCGCGCCAGACTCAGCGCTGCCGAACGTTACACAACGATAAACGGCATCGGCTCGGAGTGTGGTTGGGGTCGTGCTGATCCAGAAGCACTAGATGCGATCTTGGCAGCGCATAAGGCACTGGTTCGGGAACATACCCAAACAAAGCGTCTCGTCTCCTTCTAGGACCCGAGGTTCGGCACTGCAAATCGCCACGCACCAAACGCCATTGACGCCTCAGCAAGCTAGGCTAACGAGCCCCAAACTCCTTCTGCAGGTGCTCATCACTAAGCGGTGTGCTTCCTAATGAAACCAACCACGTAGTCGCCACGCCGACAATTATCCCTAATGCCGCGCAGCTATAGGGGTTGGACGCCTGCGTGTTAGCCCACATGGTGATCTCGCCCCACTCGGGAACAATGCCAGCCTTGGTCAAAATAAACACCATCGCGCCGCCAAGAAAACCAGCCAGCGCTCCGGCCCGTGTAACGCCGGGCCATAACGCTCCCAGTACGACGGGGCCTGCGAGGGCGGCCATCATACCGCCAAGACCAATCCAAACAATCAACGCAACGTTGGTACCCAATTGCTGCCATGCAAGTGCAGCAGACGCAGCTAAAACCAGCAGCGTGGCCCACCGACTGATATTTAATACTCGAATATCAAGATCGGCTTCGCTCAAGTGCGGCTGCCAACGCGGAGCGATCGTTCTGCGATAGAGATCATTGGCAAAGATCTGTGACGACGATACCACTAATCCGTCTGCAGTCGACATGACCGCAGCAAGGATAGCGATGCCCAACAAAGCTGCTAGCCAAGGCGAGAATAACGCGATGAACAAAGCTGGTATCGCCTCGTTGTTCGTTGCCCCTTCAGCGAATAGTGCATCGCCAAGCACGGCGCGAGCAAGCAAACCACCCAAAGTCACCAATGGCAATGAAAGTCCAAGTACGAACAAAAATGTAACAAATCGCTTGCGATCGCCAGCATCGCGCAACGCCCAGAGTTTATTACCGATATGCGGCAGCATGCCCAGCGGAACATGCGCAATGAATACCGCAATGTGATCCCACCAAGAATCAAACAAGGGATGATTGGGATTCAGCACGCCGACGGTCTCCGGCTCCAGCGCTCTCATTTTGCCAACGACGGCCACGAATCCATCACCCACGCCGTAGCCTACGCACGCCATAACCGCCACGGCAATGGCGATACTCAGCATCACAGCGCCTTGGGAGGCATCAGTCAATATATCCGCGTGCGCCCCCCCGAGAATCACATAGACGAGCAACACCACAACAGTGATAGCTAAGGCCCAGACCTCTGAGAGACCAAGCATAAGCTCGAACATCACTAAACCCGCCACGAGTTGGCCAGCGATGTAAATCAACAGCATCAGGGAAAACAAAGCTGCTACCACCCGCAAAAAATTCGACTGATAGCGATCGCCAAGGTACTCGGGGATGGAGCGACTACCGAATTCCGAACCCGCGCGCGACACAACGGTAAGGCAAATCAGAATACCCGTGTAGACACCCAGCGGATAAAGCACCATTGCAAACAGGCTTGGTAACCCAGCAGCATAAGCAAGTCCAGGCAGGCCAAGAAAGGTTGCACCGCTAGCAGCCCCCGCGGTTACCGCGAATGCCAGCAATACCGGTCCGTAACTTGCCCTAGCCGTAGCAAAGTCATCAGCACCTCTTACCCGGCGCATGCCGATAGCGCCCAGCGCTAGTAACGCAGCAACATACAACACCAGAAAAACCCACGACCAAAACTGCAGACTTTCGCCTGCCGCTGACGCCATCAGCGGATTGCGACCGGGTTAATCACCATTTGCACCGCACCGACAAACCTCGGCTGACCAAGCACGAACATGAACTTGTAAGCTTGGTCCGCCACCAACTGATCGGTCCGGATGTTCTCGAGAATGTAAACGCCGTTTTTTGCCAACAACTCCTGATGAACAGGGAAGGTCTGCGTGGTATCTTCGGCCGGTACCACCTCCAGGCCCCAGGTATCGGCGCCGATCGCAACCACACCTTTCCCGGCGAGATATTTGGCGCCGCCTAAACCCAGGCCAGGCGAACCGGACATGAATGCTTTCGGATCAGTCACTGACAGCGCCTGCCAACCCGTGTTAAGAATCACTACATCGCCGCGCTCGATGTTGATCTGCTGCCGTTCCGCTGCCGCTTCGATCTCACTTCTATTGATCGCCATTCCGCGAGACAGCATTTCAACGCCTTCCAGTGCCGCAATGTCGAGTAGTACTCCGCGAGTAACAAACGGCGCCAATGCATGTGTTCCATATTTCTTTACGCCGTCGGCCAGTAGAAGCTCCGAGCCGTGAACACCATTATAGTAACGATGATCAATCCCGAGATGCGCAAGTCCGTCGATTTGAGTGCCGATCCCGAGCCAAGTGGTCACGATGTCATCGTGAAAGGTGGCTTTGTTGCTGCCCAGACTACCACCGGTCCCGTCTCCACCTTGCAAGGTCACCATCCGAAAACTTCGTGTGCCAAATGCCGGGGTATCGGAACCGGTCTCCACACCCAACGCATAACTCTTACCCGTTTTTATCAGACGCGCTGCAATCAATGCATGCTCCACGGTTAGAATGTTTAATGCGCCAAGTGTATCGTCTGCTCCGTATTGCGACGGAAACCAATTCTCGTCCGCGCAACTGATACTCGCGAGCAGCAGAGAAACCGTGAACCATACTGACTTCGCCATAGCACCACTCCAAATATATATTTTTGTCGCTCGATCTCGCCGCGACGTTACCAGTATCATTGCTTGACTAGTCCAACAAATCAAACGAGGTTGAATCGTGTCGGACACAGATAATACGGGCGAGTTTATCGGTGCTGAAGACGGCGAGCGCTATCAAGTACTGGGAATAACAGCCATTATCAAATTGACATCCCAGGAGACCGGCAATGCGTTTTCATTGCAAGAAGATCGCGTCGCACCAGGTTTCCGTGCGCCGCTGCATCTACATCGCAGCCACACCGAAACTTTCAGGATCTTACAAGGTAAAGCTGAGATCCAGGTCGGCACGGAGAAGCAGATCGCCTCGCCCGGCATGACGATCCACATTCCACAGGGCGTACAGCACGCTGTACAAGTGCTGGACAAAGAATTGCGAATGATGACAACAGTTACGCCGGGCGGTTTCGAAGGGTTCTTTCGCGAAATAGGTGCGCTCCCCACGCCGGACTCGAAACAACTTATTTCGATCGCCAAGCGCTATGACACCGAATTCCTGGAACCCCTTGCCTAAACGTTGAAACCAGTCGGTTGATCGCGAGCGAAAAAGTCATTCTAGTCGTCGGTGCGGGAGACGCAACCGGTGGTGCAATTGCCCGCCGCTTTGCCCGTGAAGCTTACATCGCGTGCGTTACGCGGCGAAAATCAGAGAGTCTCGAAGAGTTAGTTACAAGCATCACTTCAGAGGGCGGGAAAGCGGTACCGTTCGGTTCCGATGCGCGAGTGGAAGAACAAGTAATTGAACTGGTTGAAGGTATCGAGCGAGATGTAGGTCCGATAGAGGTAGCGGTGTTCAATGTCGGCGGCAACGTCTCTTTTCCGGTCACCGAAACGACCTCAAGAGTCTTCCGCAAAGTGTGGGAAATGGCCTGCTTCGCTGGTTTCCTGATGGGACGTGAGGTCGCAAAGAAAATGCTGCCACGTGGCCGAGGGACGATCCTTTTCACCGGCGCGACTGCGAGCGTCAGGGGAGCAGCAACGTTCTCTGCTTTCGCTGCAGCGAAACACGGTCTACGAGCGCTGGCCCAAAGTTTGGCGCGGGAACTCGGTCCCGAGGGGATCCATGTCGCTCACACCATCATCGACGGCGCGATCGATACCCAGTGGATCGCGAAGATGTTTCCTGACGCATATTCTAAGAAAGACCGCGACGGGATCCTAAACCCCGATCACATCGCCGAAAACTATTGGATGTTACACAACCAGCCCCGCAACGCGTGGACCCACGAACTGGATCTTCGCCCGTGGATCGAGGAGTGGTGAATCGATGCCTAAGCAGGTCGAGTTCTTTTTCGATGTTGGCAGTCCGAACGCCTATCTCGCATACACACAGCTTCCCAAAATAGCTACTGACACGGGAGCAAGCTTGATTTGGAAACCGATGTTGCTCGGTGGCGTATTTAAAGCAATCGGTAACCAAACACCAGTCAATATTCCGGCAAAAAAGAAGTACATGTTCGCGGAGATTGAACGGTTCGCTCAGGCCTATGATGTGCCGTTCGCAATGAACCTGAACTTTCCGATAATCACACTGGTGTTGATGCGCGGTGCGGTGTCGTATCAGATGAACGGCGACTTTCAACGCTACGTTGCAACATGTTTTGAGGCCATCTGGGTTACCTCCCGTAATTTAAACGATCCGAGAGAAGTAGCCTCGGTGCTGACCTTAGCCGGTTTCGACGCCGAAGATTTCAAATCGCGAATAGCAGATCCTGAGGCCAAAAAGAAACTGAAACAGAATACTAAAGAAGCGGTCGAACGAGGTGTATTTGGCGCACCAACTTTTTTCGTCGGTGACCAGATGTTCTTCGGCCAGGACCGCCTAGAATGGGTGACGGCAGCCCTGACGTAAACGGGACCAACGCAACACCAACATATGTGTCTATTAGCAAGCAGCCTGAACCAATAGCTGAAACGATGTGACAAACTCCTTCTTTCAAAGGCTAATTGTTCCTGGTCTGGTGTTTCAGTCCGCGCTGGTTGGTGGCGGCTACGCAACCGGGCGAGAATTGATAGAGTTCTTTCTGAAACTGGGGCCGCTTTGCAGCTTAGCCGCCATGTTAGTCGCAACATCGCTCCTTAGTCTGGTTTGTGCGGTAGCTTTTGAATACTCTAGGAAATTCTCACTTTACGATTACCGATCGTTTTTTCGCAAACTCCTGGGCTCTGGCTGGATAGTTTTCGAGTTCGCATATCTCGCGATGATGATATTGGTTCTCTCCGTGCTAGGCGCGGCCGCAGGTGAACTAAGCAACACTGTGATACACATCCCAAAGTTCGCAGGCGCGGTCATCTTGATGATCGCCATAGCGATCCTCGTTTTTTTTGGCTCCAAGACTATTGAGAGAGCTTTGTCTGGCTGGTCGTTTCTTTTATATCTAAGTTACGGCGTGTTGATCACCTGGAGCTTTGTCGCATTCGGAGAAACCATTTCGGAAACCCTTACTACTGCCGACCAACCGCAAATTGGGTGGAGTGTGTTTCACAGCGGTTTTATCTATGCCGGCTACAATATGCTGGTTTTCACGACAGTGCTGTTTGTAGCACCTCATTTTGCCTCTCGTTCTGATGCTCTATGGGCAGGCTTACTCTGCGGTCCACTTGGGATGCTGCCAGGGCTTTTCCTACTCCTCGGCATGATGGCGCACTATCCGCACGTGATTGATGAATCCCTACCCGTTAGTTACCTACTAGAACAGTTACAGGCTCCAGGTTTCGTTTTGCTCTTTCAGGTAGTGATCTTCGGCACGTTTATCGAGACCGGTACAGCATTGCTACATTCATTTAACGAGCGTATTTCGGCAGCCTATGTAGAACGCTCCATCCGGATGCCAAGCTGGCTACGGCCATTTGTCGCGATGACCGTATTGTTTGTCGCAATCTATCTCGCCGAAGCCGTTGGAATTGTGAAATTGATCAGTCAAGGCTACACGTACAGCACATATTTATTTCTTGTTTTAGTCACCGTGCCGCTATTGACGCGGGGGCTCTGGATGATACTCAGCTCTCGAGTAGAGCCTGAGCGCGACAATGAAAATGCTCCGTCAACGCCCTCCGTTTCTGGACTTGCCAAGAAAGGGTTAGAGTAAGAGTTGAACAAGTAACAGAGTCTCTCCGACCACTCTAACCCTGCCCCTTCAGGACAAGAGATCGGTTCGCTCTCTCTAGTGGCTCGTCACAGCATGTTCTGATGGTGCCAAAGGCGTGTCACCACACAACAGGCCGCTCAGCGACCCAACTAACTCACCGTTCAGTATGGGTGTGCAATCAGGCGGAAATTCCTGGACAATTTCAATACCGTCGTCGATGCATTTATCCAAAAACCGGGGTAACTGTTTCATTGCGCCAGTAAGTGCAACGTCGTGAGTTATCAGCAACATCCAGTCGAGATCCTTGCCCTCTTCAAAGGTCTGCTCTGGCCACGTCTCCGGGATCTCCCAATCGCGCGGGACACAGTTAAACAGCACCGAAGTGTAATTATTGTCGCAAAGGTATTTTACCGCCTCAGGACCAAAACAGCGCTCGTTCAAAAATCCACCGCCCATGTAAGGGCGAAAAAAGCGATGTTCTGAAACGAAATCACCAAGCATTTCCTGCGCGCTACCTATTTCACGTTCAATCGCTTCGATATCATTTGTGGTCCCGAGCTCGAGTGTATGCGTCAATGTATGGTTACCGATCCAATGACCTTGACGCTGCACCTCCTCCAATACCGCCAAAGCTTTAGGGGTCGTAGCCGACAGCGCGGGATGAACCGTATTACCCTTCGCACAGACTAAGAACGAAGCTTTAATGTCACGTTCGGCAAGGATCGTGAGCACCTGAGGCGTACATTCAGGATCGGGGCCATTGTCAAAAGATAAAGTAAGCTTTTTCATAAAACCCTCAGGGTTTTTCGCAAACCACGGAACGCTACAGCTGCATACTAATGCGGAACGAGTAAGCGACAACGAGCTGGATCGCGCATATCACTCTCGCATCGCGAGGTAGGCATGGCACTCTACGCACCCATATTATCATCCTCCTGCAACAATAGGATTGGATAGCGCACCTATACCTTCAATCGCAACTTCGATGATGTCGCCATCAGACATGAATACCTGAGGATTTCGTCCGACACCGACTCCCGCCGGCGAACCTGTGGTGATCAAATCCCCCGGGCGAAATTTATACCACTTGGAGTAATAGCTGATGAGCTGAGGCACGTTATATAGCAGATCGCTGGTACTACTGTCCTGCATAACTTCGCCGTTTAGTTTACTGGTCAACTGTAGGTTATGTGGATCAGGGATCTCATCAGCAGTCGTGATAACCGGACCACAAGGCGTAAAGGTCGGCAGGTTCTTACCCATAATGTTACGTTCCCACGCATGAATCGCGTCGAATGTGCCGTTTGCAGAATGCACTTCTGGTATCCAATCTCGCGCAGAAACATCGTTAGCAATTGTATAGCCACCTACAAATTTCATCGCTTCATCTTCAGTTACGTCATGACAAGTCTGTCCAATTACGACGGTAAACTCTCCTTCAAAATCTACATGATTTGCGTAACGGGACGGGACCACACCCGGCTTACGGCAACCGGTTAGCGACGCTTGCACTTTTATGAACGCAGCGGGATGCGGTGGCACCGGCGTACCTTTCATCTCCGCCAAGTGACTTTTGTAGTTCAACCCGGCTGACAAGATCAGCCACGGATCCGGAACCGGCGCGCATAACGGGGTTGATTCAAACGGTCGCAATACCCCCGACTTTCGCCCAGCGTCCAACTCAGTCTGACTGGCAGCGTCTATCTCATCAACGACGGCGCGTACAATGTCGAGAGCATCTTCGCCTGCTTCCAGTATCGCTCGGACTGAGCCTGGTATTGCTCGGCCATCATGATCGGCAAGCATCTGCAGATCGATAATCTCCCCGGCTCCACTGAGCACGCCAGGCCTCCCACCTGCTGCGATGTCCACAGTCAGTAGTTTCACCCCCTGAATCTCGAGTCGAACACGTTCACAGGCATCACACGAACGGTTCCACGCGTTCGCTGCGCTCCGCTCCCAGCTCTCTGAGCTCGACCAACGCCTTATGACGCGGTACGGGTAATCCGCCCTCTTCATGGCCGGCAATTAACTTTGCCAACAAACGACGGCATCGGACCGGGCCTGCATCAGTGTTGAGTAAGATCGGATCGAGATCTTCGAAAGCCGCTCCATCCATCATCGCATGCACATCTTCCACCATCGGTTTGTCTTGGCCGCGAAAAGCGACCTCAATTGCCTGTTCCCACGCGGCACCCACCTCCGGATCATCACAGCCATGACTCCGTGAAACGCCCCAAAAATAGTACGTGGTGTTGTTATCCTTCGGAGTAAGAATATCTGTCCCGTACACCCAGATCCCTTCCCGGCGAGGCTTACCGGTTGGGGTAATCCCAACATCTAGTAGCATGTGGGCCGGTGCGTCCCACCTCATGTACTGCCAATGATCAACGGGCGCCTTGTAATCGCCCATCATCTTGCCCCACGCAGGTGGCGCAGCACCATTCGGCAGCCAGTTGTTAGCCCATACCGTCGTTCCTTCTTGAATCGTTTCAGTCTTTTCGTAATTACCGTCCGGGCTGTCGAGTAAACCTAAATGCAGGTACTGAGCGTGTGTTAGATCCATCAGATTGTCGATATGCAGCGTGTAATTAGCATCCATCTCGATAACGCCACCCACCGTTGGGAAATTGGGATCCGCTTGGCAACTGAAGTCAGGGATCGTGGCTTTATCGGCCAGCGCGGGCTCACCCATCCATAACCACAGCATGTCGTGCTGTTCAACGACGGGGTAAGCGGTCACCGCTGCTTTCTTTGGTATTTTCCCGTCACCATGCGGATTGTGCACACAACGCCCGTTTCCATTGAATTTTAGCCCGTGGTAAGGACACTCAACGCAATCGTCGTCAAGTTTTCCCTTGTGTAGAGGCGCAAACCGGTGTGGGCAGCGATTACCGATTGCAACGGCATCGCCGTTTTTTTTACGGTACAAAAGAACCGGCTCTTCAATTATCGTCCGCGCAAACAACGTATCGGAGATCTCGTTACTCCATGCGCCGACATACCAGGCGTTCTTAAGAAACATATTTACTCCAATTTGGATCCAAACGACTATTCAACTCAAGGTTTCATTGAATCGCGCAGCAACACGGTAATCGTTCGCAATCGCCTCAAACTCCGCGATCGATGCAACGGTTCCAATGTCATCAAATCCGTCTGGTGCGCGTTCATCGACAAGATCGAGGATTCTATCCTGCGCACCGCCGCGGGTCGCTTCGATCATTGCATTAGTGATAGGCAACCGTTCTTCCTGATAGGCTCGGAAACCGGCTTCGATTGTACTGTTTCCTGCCAAGTGGCGCGCCATCGCCTCTGCATCGATGATCGCCTGCGTACCGCCATTCGAACCGACCGGCGACATCGAATGGGCCGCATCTCCGGTCAAGGCGACATTACCAAAAGCGAAGTTATCCAGAGGATCTCGATCGAGCAATGGAAATTCCCAAATGTAGTCTGCCATTGCAAAGATCGCCGGTACGTCAAGCCAATCGAACTGCCATTCGGTGAAGTATTCGACACCACCCTCCTTTCCGTGCGTGTACCAGTCCTCCTCTTTCGGTGCGTTCCCCGGCTCTCCTAATTTTTTTTCACCAATAAAATTGAGCAACGACCGATTGCGCTTGCTCGCTTCGGCAGAGATTTCGTAACCGACCACCTTGTGCTGGTTGGTCCCGACGTGAAACTGGATCTGGCCACCCAGGATCGGTTCGTTTATCTCGACCGCCATGCGCCAGATCATGTTGCCGTTGAAGTAAGGGGAACTCTTATTCGGGTAAAATTTCTTCCTAACGGTCGAGTGGATACCGTCGGCGCCGATCAACGCGTCCGCACCATAGACACCGGCCGTTTCGTGGCTATCGTGCTGTTCAAACCGGGCGCTGACCGTACTGCCAGCCTTTTGTTCCAGATCAACAAAGCGGTGATTGGTCCTTATCGCGTCCGTGCCCAACCTTTCCTGTACGGCATTGAGCAATAGCGCGTGGAGATGCCCCCGATGTACGGATATTTGCGGCCATGCAAGACCCGCCGCCCGTCCACGCGGCTCTTGCCAAATTTTTTGGCCGAACCGGTTGAACCAAGACATCGCTAAGGTCTCAATGCCCGTGGCTAACAACTCGTCATACAAACCAAGGCCAGCCAAAACCTTCACAGCGGGCGGCTGCAGATTAATACCGACACCAAGTTCGCGCAGTCGCGCGCTACTCTCGAATACCTGCACCTTGACACCAGCCTGCTCAAGAGCCAGCGCCGTGGTCAGACCACCAATACCG
>CAZBOQ010000008.1:0-13175 GCA_964493555.1 uncultured Gammaproteobacteria bacterium
TCGAGGCGCTCACCCAGCCCCAGCATCAATCCTGACTTTGACGGCACGCCGGGATGTATGTCTTTGAAACCCTGAATGAGCCGCAAAGACCAAGCATAATCGGCGCCTGGTCGCACCTTATTGTATAGGTGCGGCACCGTTTCCAGATTGTGATTGAACACATCCGGTGGTTCTTTAGTCAGTATTTCCAACGCACGGTCCATACGACCACGAAAATCCGGGACCAATATTTCTATGCGGATGTCGGGATTGGCATAGCGGACAGCTTGAATGCACTCGACGAAGTGCCCGGCGCCACCATCTTTCAAATCATCCCGATCAACCGAGGTGATAACGACGTAGCGTAAACCCATCGTGCGAATGGTTTCGGCAAGATGGCGTGGTTCTTGTGCGTCGAGCGGCAATGGCCGACCGTGCGCGACGTCGCAGAACGGGCAACGACGCGTGCAAATATCTCCCATAATCATGAAAGTCGCCGTGCCCTTGCCAAAACACTCGGCAAGATTCGGGCAAGCCGCTTCTTCGCACACGGTGTGTAGGTCGTTCTCGCGAAGCAAACCTTTTAGTCGCTCAACCTCGGCACTGTGTGACAAGCGAACACGGATCCACGACGGTTTGGGTATACGTGATCGCACGGATTCGAACTTGATGGGAATGACCCGGACCTTGTCCTTACCACGGAGCTTGGCGCCGGGAACTTTTTTGGTCCGAGTTTGTGGGGTAGATCCGATCATTGTGCTTTGTCGAGGTAACCCAACCTACAGTCTCGATGGTTATATACAAGTATAACGCCTAGGGATCTAAGGACCTTAAGACCTCGTCGATACTCGACTTGGCGTCGCCGAACAACATGCGGTTATTCTCCTTATAAAATAGTGGGTTGTCGACGCCAGCATAACCTGTCGCCATGCTGCGTTTCAGCACGATGGAGGTTTTCGCCTTCCAAGCCTCGATAACGGGCATACCAGCGATGGGGCTGCCGGGGTCATCCTGGGCAGCCGGATTAACGATATCGTTTGCACCGATGACGATCGCCACATCGGTTTTCGGAAAATCCTCATTGATCTCATCCATCTCCAGGACGATGTCGTAGGGCACTTTCGCTTCCGCCAGCAACACATTCATGTGGCCGGGCATGCGGCCAGCAACGGGATGAATGGCGAAGCGAACCTTCACATCATTGTCACCCAACCATTTGGTGAGACTCGACACAGAATGTTGAGCCTGGGCTACCGCCATACCGTAGCCTGGTATGATGACGACCTCATCAGCGGTTCGTAGCAGTTCAGCAGTCTCGTCCGCTAAAATCGCAACCGCTTCGCCACCGCTGTCCGTAGCAGCAGCCGTAACGCTTCCCTCGTTCCCAAAGCCACCGAGCATCACGCTCATGAAACGCCGGTTCATGGCACGGCACATGATGTAACTCAGAATGGCGCCGCTACTGCCAACCAGCGCGCCAGTAACGATCAACAAATCGTTGTTCAGCATGAATCCAGTCGCCGCGGCCGCCCAGCCCGAATAGCTGTTAAGTATCGATACCACTACTGGCATATCCGCGCCGCCAATCGCCATAACCATATGCACACCAAAAAAGAGCGCGATCCCGGTCATTACCAGTAACGGGAATAAGCCCGTCTGAATGCTTTCAGAATCGAAGCACACGGTCACCAGCCAGATACACAGAACACCAAGGAGGACATTCAAGAAGTGACGGCCTGGGAGCAATATCGGGTTACCGCTGATACTTCCACGTAGTTTACCCACAGCGATAAGCGATCCTGTCCAAGTAATTGAACCGATCAAGACACCAAGAAATATTTCTACCTCGTGGATCGTCTTTTCCACGCCCTCAAGATGAACTGCGGGGTCAACGTAGTTTGCGAATCCGACCAACACTGCAGCGAGACCGCCAAAACTGTTCAGTAGAGCGACCAGCTCGGGCATCGCGGTCATAGCGACACGGAGTGCGACGATAACACCGATCCCTCCGCCCACGGCGACCGACGCGAGCAGCACGTTGTATTGCGTCACCTGATTACTCATGATGGTCGCCAACACCGCCAGCGCCATTCCGAGCATTCCGTAAACATTGCCGCGCCGCGCCGTCTCTTGGTGGCTCAAACCACCCAACGACATAATGAACAGCACGGTCGCAGCGATGTAAGAAGCGGTAACTAGTCCTTGAGCCATATCGCCACCTATTTCCGAAACATCCGCAGCATCCGCTGCGTTACCGTGAAGCCGCCCCAGATATTGATACTTGCGATCACGATAGCAATAGCAGCAAGTATGGTAATCGCATCGAAGCCGCCCGTAGATACTTGCAACAATGCTCCGATCACGATGATGCCACTGATGGCGTTGGTACAACTCATCAAAGGTGTGTGCAACGCTGCCGTTACATTCCAGATCACCTGATAACCCACGAAACAGGCCAACACGAACACTGTCAGGTGTGACATAAATTCCGGTGGCGCAACTGCCCCAATTTTGTACAGGCCAAGGGCGATGATTGCCATGACCACACCAACTTTCCAGAGTGGCGGCCGCTTCATCTGGTCATCATCTTTCACCAGGGCCGGCGGTTGCGCTGGCGGTTTTGCTGGCGTAGCGCTGACCTTTATCTCGGGCGGCGGCCAAGTGACGTTGCCATTGTGAACGACGGTGGTCCCCCGAATCACGTCGTCGTCCATGTCTACAACGAGATTACCGTCCTTGGCCGGACAGAGTTCCGTCAGCAGGTGGCGAATATTGGTGGCATACAACTGACTTGCGACCGTAGGCAAGCGAGACGGTAAATCAGTATAACCAATAATCGTAACACCGTGCTCCACGACCACCTCGTTGGCCTTGGTCAGTTCGCAGTTGCCTCCTTGTTCGCCGGCGAGATCGACCACTACGCTGCCTTCCGCCATAGACTCTACCATCTCCGCCGTGATCAATTTGGGCGCTGGTTTGCCTGGGATTAATGCGGTAGTGATTATTATGTCCACTTCCCTAGCCTGCTCGGCGAACAACGCCATCTCCGCCTTGATGAACTCTTCGCTCATCACTTTGGCGTAACCACCTGCCGTGCCACCAGCTTCGTCGCCTTCGAACTCGAGTTCTAGAAACGCCGCATCCAGACTCTCAACCTGCTCCTTGACTTCCGGACGGGTATCAAAAGCGCGCACGATGGCCCCCATGCTGCTAGCTGCACCAATCGCAGCGAGACCCGCAACACCCGCTCCGATAATCATTACCTTAGCCGGCGGCACTTTACCGGCCGCTGTGACCTGACCAGTGAAAAACCGGCCGAAATGATTCGCCGCTTCAATCACTGCGCGATAACCACCGATGTTGGCCATCGAACTCAAGGCATCGAGTTTTTGCGCCCGCGAGATCCGCGGCACGCTGTCCATGGCCAAGGCTGTAACCTTTCGCTCTGCTAGGAGAGCCATCAGTTTTGCGTTCTGCGCGGGCCAGATGAAGCAAATAAGTGTCCCACCTTCTCTGAGGAGCGCTGTTTCATGTTCTGCAAGTGTCGGATGGAGTTCCGGCGCGCGTACTTTCAGCACGATATCTGCGCCTTGCCACAGCGCGCGAGTATCGGCAATCACCTCAGCACCGGCATCTCGATAGGCGGAATCGGGGTATTTTGACGCAACACCAGCGCCAGCCTCGATCGCTACCTCAAATCCCAGCTTTTGCAACCAACCCACGACCTCGGGCGTGGTTGCTACCCGACACTCATTACTATGGATTTCCTTTGGTACCCCAATTTTCATAGCCCACAACCCTCATCAATTCGGCGCGGATTCTAACCGATAACCGGGGACTACATCACCTTTTCAACATTTACCGATCGGTGATTGTCCCTAGAACACTTCCCCGCCCACTACAGCCGTCTCGAAAAGACGGAGCGGAAGGCAACGCGGATATATCGGCCGTAAATCCGACCTCGGGGTTTATTTTTTCTTTAAGTACTTCTTTGTGACCGAAGACAACCCCTGTCGCGCGTAATTACGGCAGGTTTCCTCCTTGAACTTCAGCGCCACCTCAAACTCATCGATCGGATAAGCATCACGTTCCGCCACACAACGAATCTCGCGCACCACCCGCTCCTCCAAACCGAGCTTGTCTGCAATTTCTCGGTCCGGCAAACCAGGCTCACGTTTCTCCGCTGGGAGGTGCTCTTGGTAGTTGACCTGAATGGATTGCGCCAGGGCGATCACCTCTTTCTTGTATTTTTCGTACGTTTGCGGATCGACGAAGTAGAAACCCATCTGCTCTGCTCCTATTTTTTTATGCGGTGTTTCTGGCCAACCGGACACACTCGCATGCATTCAAAACACTGCCCCTGGCTCGCGTTCGCGTAGGTAATTGACCAAAGCGTGCGAGTAAAAGCACTCGAATAAAGCATCATCTTCTGATTATCTTTATCCGGCGCATTGAGCGTCGATTCCAGTACCTTTTGAAACCCAGGGATCCAATTAGTTTCCACCCGCGTGGTGCAGCGCGCGCGGTCATATCGTCGCTCAACAATCTTTGCATCTTCGATCTTGCCGCCAATACAGCCGTTGTCACTTATCGGACAAACACTCATGCAAGGAGTCGTCTGATGCTCCTCCCACATCTGCAAACATTCTGGTGCAGGACAGGCTGGCGTATGCGTGGGACCATCCACCTCTAGCGGTAAGGTCGTTATTACAGCCGTGTAGTACATGAATCCGTACTCTTCATTCAACACAGGTCCAGCCAGGCTTCTGCTTCCGCAACCAGCTAACTCTGCAGCCAATTCAAGACTAATAAAAGGTCTGCCACCGGCATCGACGCCAGGCGGTACGCAAATGGCGTAGTAACCGTATTTATCTTCGGTGAAACGCGCCAGACGCATCCCCAACGAATGAATGCGATCACTGAAGGAGCTGGTTTCGAAATGCTGATAATTCGGACTCAGCCAGTCAGCTGCACGGGGTTGCGCACCACCGGCAACAAACACACGCTTGGCACCCGGTAGAAGATCGGTTGGACGATAGCCCTCGGGCGCATCGGCAAATGCCTGCGCATCGGCAACACCGGTAATCAGCGCGCCACCTTTTTTTGCGACTTCGATCAAGCCCTGTTTACAGGCCGTGATATCAAGACTGCCGGATGCACTCATTTCAGCTTGCGTTCTGGCCGGTTGATAGGACACACCCGCATACATTCAAAACATTGAGCAACACTCTCGCGAAAATAGCTGACGGCCGAACAAGAGCGCGTGAAAAAATCGGAATTGATCATGGTGTGCCGCTTATCCTCATCTTCTTCGGTAACGATTTGCTCCATTGCCTTCTGGAAACTGTTGATGCCGAAGTTCATCGCGCGCGTGCTGCAGCGCTCACGATCATAAGAAGAGGATTCAATACGACCGTCTTCGCCGATAGATCCGTCCAGGCAACCGCCATCATCCGACGGACAGGCAGCAATACAAGGCGTTTTACCAATCTTCCTAAAGGTCGCCACGCACATAGGATGGGGACAAACATCCTCGGGAAGCCTTGGATCGGCGTCCAGTTGCAGCGTGGTGAAAGCCGAAGAGTAATACAACAAACCGTATTTCGGATTCAGGATAATGTTGGCGGCAAGCGAGCGAGTACCTAAACCCGCCAACACTGCGGCCAGCATGTTGCTGAAGTTCGGCTGTGATCCGCCAACGGGTAGTGACGGCGCCTGCATCGCGTAGTGATCGTGTTCGCGTTCTATGTAATCGGCGACCACGTGCACGGCGACATCGTTACGGAAATCGTAACCGCTGATCTCCATCAGACGGTGGTTGGGACTGATCGACGCACCGGCAGTCGGGCCACGCGAACCAATGACAACTACGCTCTTCACACCCGGGAGCGAATCGGCGGGGCGATAGCCCTTCGGTGCGAATTCATCCCAAGCGCTCGCGTCGGCGATCCCGACCACGTCACCGCCGGCTTTAAGCGCAACTTTCTTTATCTCGTCGGTAAGACTCATTAAATCACCAGATCTTAGCGTCCTGGGAATCGTATACGCTGTAGGCCAACGGGTGTTCGGCGCGGCAGGCGTCGCAGGTGCGTAATTTATCGTCGTTGTTAAACATCTCGATTGCGTTCGCTTCGGTCTCCCAATACCCATCCAGACCAACCCGCCCAACATTACATTCGCGCCCATAAAGCGGCGCGAAACATGCCTGACAAAACCAGGCGAAAGTATCCACGCGCTCGATCGGGTTGGCTTCGAGCAGTACCAGGCACGTGTTACCGTCGCTCAGCGGTATGGTGAAATAAAATTCCTCGGTGCCGTTTAAATGCCACCAGCCGTAATCGTTGGGCAAATGATGCGGCAAGTTGCGTGGAATGTAGCCGAACGTCTTACCAGGCGCGATCACGTCGAGTTCAACCTGCTTGTTTCCCTCAAGCCCATACATGGGTTCCGCACGCCCGCCTGGCGGCATTAACCGCAGGCCGACGATCTGATCGTCGCCCATCATCCCAAAGGGGTAGAACCTCTGATAGATCTTCTCATCGAGCAAATCAAAGTCCACAAACGAGGCTGCTCCCCCATCAGTGCCTTTGAATTGCTCCATGGCCGCTTCCACGGACTTCAATCCAGACGCCATCGCGCGTCTCCTACGCAGGTCGGGCTAGCCCGAATTTTATACCGAATTAGGAGGGCTCGAACATTATCTGCTACGGATTGCTGCCGTTAGCTTCTCGGTGTTCATAAGATCGACGAGTATCCGCGAACCTAAGTCGTACGACGCTAGTGAAACAGCGATTCCGCTTCTCAAACCTCCAATCCGAGTTAAGCCCAATATCTCATGAAAAACCCTATTTATCTCTTTCAATTGGTAAACAAAACCAACTGGAAAACAGCAATTGGAGCCACAATTAACGCGGTTACAACCCAACTCCCGAATAATGGACACCGTTTGTCTGAAACTATCCATCGCTTTAGCGCGCATTCGATTACTCCAGGTCAGCGGATGAGCATCGCTTTTTTTTTAGCCACCCAATCATCAACACGCCGTTCCAATATTGAAAGGGGCACCGAGCCGCCACCGAGCACAGTGTCGTGGAATCCTCGGATATCAAACTCGTCGCCCAATGAGATCATAGCCTCTTCTCTAAGTTCCAGGATCTTGAGCATGCCAACTTTGTAGGCGGTAGCTTGCCCCGGCAAAACAAAGTAACGCCGTACTTCAGCCCGAACCTGAGCTTCTGCAATAGGTGAGTTTTCCCTAAAGAACGCCACAGCTTTAGCTTCACTCCAACCCTTGACATGAATGCCGGTGTCGACGACTAAACGAATTGCGCGCCACATTTCTGTGACAAGTCGACCGAAATCTGCGTATGGGCTTTGATAGGCTCCCATTTCTTTGGCTAGGAATTCGGAGTACAACGCCCAACCTTCAACATAGCTGGTGAAAAATATCTGTGTTTGAAATTCTGGAACACCGGTCAACTCCTGTTGAATGGATATCTGCAGGTGATGACCAGGATTGCCTTCGTGGTACGCGATAGCTTCCATTTCACTCTTTGGCATGGAAGCCATGTCCGACAGATGGGCATAGTAGACGCCGGGGCGAGACCCATCGGGCGCACCGGGATAGTAATGTTGTGGCGCACCGTCCTGTTCGCGGAAAGTCTCAACCCGTTTGACGACGAGTTGAGCTTTCGGAAGCAAGCCAAAGTAGGCAGGTAGTTTGTTATCGATATAATTGAGATAGGAGACGGAGTCATCCAAATACCCTTGTCGGCCTTCATCAGTATTCGGGTAGAAAAACTGTTCATCCGTTCTTATAAATGCAAAAAATGCCTGCAAAGAACCCTTAAAACGGACTTTATCCTTAATCGCGTCCATTTCGCCACGCAGGCGGGCAACTTCACGTAAACCCAGTGCGTGGATCTCGTCAGATGTATTAGCGGTGGTAGTATTTCGGTGTAATTGCACATCGTAATACGCCATGCCATTAGTCAGTGACGCGACTCCGCGCGCATCCTTATCAGTATTCTTGTAGTCGCTTCTGAGCCAAGCGATCAACGCCATATAAGCTGGCTTGAAACTTCCGTGCAAGGCTTTTTTAGCTGCGTTTTTCAACGCACGAGCGTCTGTTTGGTCTATTTGTCCCGCTATCAACAGACTTTCGATTTTGCTCTTAGCATCAGCCCACAGCGGTGCGTCCTTTTCATCTCCGAAAAATGGAATACCATGTAACAAGTTCTCAGATTGCTCAATGACGCCGTCGTAGGCAAACCGCGGAGGGCGAACACCCTTTTCGGCACCGAGCTTTGCACGCACCAGCAATTGCTCAATCGCCCTGGAAACACCGCCAATACGACTGACATAAGCCAACATATCCGATCTGTCATCCACTCTGTGAAAGTTGATCAGAAAGTTCGGTAGATAGGTATGCATCCCCATCATCTGGGTGAAGACATACTCGTGGCGCCGATACGGCGCCATATCCCGTATCTGCTCGTATTGGTAAACCCAAAGGTCGTATGAAGTTTTGGCGTCCTCAGTCAAGTCATCGTAGTCGAATTCACTTTTCAACTCAGCAACTGTATTGGAGCGCCACTCCAGCTGCTTCTCCTCGGCGACTTCGCTGAAATCATCAATTTGATTGTAATTCTCCTTGCGTCCTAATTTCGTCAGAGTCATCGGAGAAAATACCAGCTCTTCGGCGTAACGATCGGCGAACCATTGATTGAGACGTTCTGACCCCTCACTTAACTCTGTATATGGACTCGGCCTGGTGTTTACCGCGCAAGCACATAACAGACCGAGCGCTGTCAAAATACTGAACGTTCGGTGCATCAATTCATTTTCGCGCTTTGGAAGGACGCCGCAGCCGTTTCGCTGTCGATTCCGTCTGTTTGGGCTGCTCTGTCATTGAACTGCCAGCTGATAATCCCTGAATGCCTCGGTTTCGTGGGGTTGGTCTTCCGCCACCATCACGTATATGCGCGACGGACCATAAAACAGGTCGTTTGACACACAGATTGCGACTTTCATGTCTACTACTGAATTAACTCGATCGATGGCGAAGTTAGCGACTGCTCTCTATCCCCGGCCAGTGTGATGACCCATGTCGGCATCTCCTAAACCCACAAAGTCATTTCGTTGGGTCTGGGCAGGATCTTCAAGCTCGAACGCAAAACACCATCCTAAACCTGTTCAACGTAACGAGGTATTTGTAATTCGTTATCCTACGATTCTGTACTCAGTATAGGCTGAAATCGCCACTGATACGCGATAATGGTTACAATCGACCATCTATCGGCTTAGGAGCGCTCATGTCCTCAATCATCTCCCGCCAACCAGGCGTTGGTTTACTGGCTACCGGGGTAGTGACGGTAGTTTCGTTACTCATCATATCGATGTTGGATTTCCAGACATTCACCGGCCCGGTAGCATTCGGCATCATGACTATCGTACCCACCCAACTACTGATCGGAATGGTCTGGCACGGCGAACATCCAAAGTTTGCCGCTGCGGCAAAACAACCGTTGAAAGGAATATATTTTCTGGGCTTCAGCGTCGTGGTGGGCGCTGTCCTGGGGACGGCTATGGTCGTGCTGGTTGGCGGAGGTATTTGGCCACCGACGCCGATGCTGGTCATGTACGAAATCTTCAGTGTTATTGTCGCATTTTGGGTATTCGGGATCTGGGGCGCTTGGCCGGTCACCGCGATCGTAAAACAGCCCTTCGCTGCCGGAATCATTGCATTGATCCTGAACTATGTGATCGCGTTCAGCCTTTTTCGTCTCTGTTACGATTTCAGCTTCATGGCCGAGGCACCCGTCTACGTGGCAGCACAAGATCCCAAAGGCCTATTCAATGCTTGGAACACACAGGTATTCGGAATAGCGACTATTGCCGCGCTATTGCTGATGGTAAGTTTCGATCTATGGCCACTCACGCGGAATCCGGATTTGATGCGGCAACCGACCCTAGGCCTCCTCCTAAGCCTGCTCTGCGTGCTAATCGGTGGCGGAGTCTATTTTCTGCTGGTCAATGTCGTACAAATGGATGTTGCTGATTTCATGATCCGATACGCGATTACATTTATTTTCGGCGCAATTATCGTACTAAACATGCTCCAAGGTGCCTTGTTCGCGGATAAACCTCAGCCGTTGAAGGGAATGTTGGTGGCCGCACACGCTGCACTGATTGGTTTTATCATGTTCAAGATCTACGAAGTGGCCGCACCAATGGTTTCCGGCACATTGGCCGCAGGACTACCAACTTATCAATTCGAAATCTGGATGGCATCAGCGCTGCTGGGCATTACCTTCCCATTGCTGATCGTCGCGGTAGATTTTTTCGGGCTTTGGCCGCTTAAGTCAGATGAATAAAAGTACTCCGGCCATAGACTAACGACAGACTTGCCAACCCATGCTCGGCGAGATCCAGCGCGGCAAACTCAGATATCTTGATGATACTGTGATCTCATCGTTACACCGTAACGGTGCGGTGCTCATCCACCGCGATCGGGATGGCAGCGACAGTAGGGCGATAGGCCTTCATTTCGACGCGCACGAAATGAGCGTGCGGAACGCACGCCTCGACAAACTCACTACACCGACACTGAAAACTAACGGGTTCGAGTTATTCGACAATCCACTGAGTAACGACAAACTTAACTTCTTCGACCATCAAAACGTTGTGGTTGATTACTATCGGCAATGTGCCGCACTAGTTGCAGATGTTACCGGCGGCCATGCGTTCGCATTCGACCACAACGTCAGATCAGCGTCCGGCAAAAAAAAGCGTCAGAAGATCATCGGCGGCCAGCAAGTTCAGGGTCCGGCCCATGCGGTACACGGCGACTACACTCTATACAGCGGGCCACAGCGGCTACGCGATCTGGCCGAGCCACCGACGGGTAACGATACCTTGTGTTCGGTACTGGCACCCGGCGAGTCTTTGCTCACGCAGACCCTGGTCGAGCGAGCCCTCAACACCGATGGCCGTTTCGCAATTATTAATGTCTGGCGCAATATCGCCGCCGAAGTCGTCGCCACCGCCCCGCTGGCGCTATGCGATGGTCAAAGCGTTGTCCCAAACGATCTCGTCGTGTTCGAAATTCACTATGAAAATCGGATAGGTGAAAACTATTTTGCCAAACACTCATCGGCGCACCGCTGGTACTACTACCCAGAGATGAGACCCGAGGAGGCCGTGTTAATCAAACAATGGGACTCCGCCGGCCCACTTGCCCAATCCGGCGGGGAGAAAGGCGACGGCGCCGACCCACAAGCATCATGTACCTTCAGTTTTCACAGTGCCTTGGACGATCCGTCCACGCCGCCCGATGCCCCAGATCGGTGGAGCATCGAGGTTCGGTGCGTCGTCCTTTATGACCATCCCGGAAACTAATAGAAAACAGCTTTTGACTATGACAGAGTAGCTACTCTCTCCTCCAGTAGCTTCCAGAGGAGCCCTCTTAAGCCAGATAGTTATGCCGGCCAGCTTACATTGTTAGTGTTTTGCTTCGCGCCAGTAGCCAAGCTTGGTTTGAACGACCTTATCAGAGCTCACAAACAGGTAAGTGTCGTCCTGCACCTCTACCGTATACGGGTACCAGCATGGAACAACGAAGATATCCCGCTTCCCAAATTCGAAGCTCCGCGAATTCTCACCCGCGCCAACCGTTGCGTTGCCACTGCCTTCAATACAGGTAATTATGGTTCCCTCGGTCGGCTGGTAGGGTCTGGTTTTGAATGACCTCGGCAATCGTTGTAGACAAACGCTTATAGTTGCCATTGCTGAGCCGCCGGTGGTCGGATTAATGTATTCCATCCTAGTGCCGAAATGCGGATCCAACTCATCAGTACTTGCTAGCGCTTCCACGGAGGCACGTGACTGTGCATAGGTATAGCGCAACATCGGTGAGAACATGCTCGTATCAGGCCCGATACCAATAGGTCGCATATTGGCACCATAGCGCCGAATGGAATCATCATCAGGCTGCCCGCGCGGATGTATGAGTTCAGGGTAGTTCTCGAAAAACATCGGACCCAACGCTCTGGCTAGTGGAATATCGAGGATATCCTGCCATACCACTGGCTTGTCGCCGCGGTGGCCGTGGTCATGCCAGGTCCAATTGGGTGTGATGATGAAATCACCAAAATCCATTTGCAAGCGCTCACCTTCGACCGTGGTAAAAGCGCCATCAACACCTTCTAATATCAAACGCGCATCACTGGGGATGTGGCGATGCGATGGCGCCACTTCATCCGGCAGAATCATTTGCAATCCGGTTAACAATGTTTCGGTAATTTGATCGGTGCCCGGTAGACCAGGATTTTCCAGTAACAACACCCGGCGTTCCGCATCTTCCGATGTAATCAACTCCGCTGCCTCAACCAGTAATTCACGGATCTTGGTATAGTGCCAACAGCACGGGACGGATTTGACCCTCGGTTGCGGAGACATCAAGGTCTTATAACGACTCCACAACGGCGTCAGACCGTAGTCGGCTATCCGGTCAAAATAAGCATGAGTGTTGTCCTGCTGGTTGGACTCTGCTGTATTAGTCATTTTGTGTTTGCTCCAGGTAAGTTTCGGGTTCAACGGCTCAGCAACTGCGCGCTGCGACCCTATCGGATACCAACGTTCGCGCGAGGTATTTATAAAACTGCGCGCAAGTACCTTCACGAACATTCAATGGGCCTGGTCGGGCACGACTCGAGCGGAGGACTTTTTGCAGCCGCCATGTTGCTTGAGCATCCTCTTCATTGACCGCAGAAAACAGTGTTTTACGACGCTCGGCGGCTTCTGGGTTCGCTGCCTCATATTCCGGACGCATGATGTAACCACCGACAACACGTATGCGTTCTGGCCCGATCGGAAGAAACGAGAGCCAGTTGGTAAAGTCGACGCTCATAGCCAGCGAAATGTTGGGAAATAAACCGATGGCGTACCCGGTGCTCACCTCCAACTCCGTAAACTGACTGCCATCGGGGATAGAGTGCGCCAAAACACCGTCCTTACTCGCGCCCCTAGTAGAGATTGGGCAGCGCGTATGGGTAAAACGACCACTCGTGGGAGCCGGTTCCATACTGGCACCTATAGCTGGCGCTGCCGCCTCTAGTGTGTCAGCGTGCAGACCCATGTGATGGTAGAACTCCATGCCATTCTCGGTCGCGAGCTTCCAATTGCCCTCCCAGATT
>CAZBOQ010000009.1:0-36090 GCA_964493555.1 uncultured Gammaproteobacteria bacterium
CTCTACTTCAATGGCGAAAAGATAGTGACTAAGCTGGCTTATTAGAAAGCTACGGAGATGTTGATAGAAGAATAACACCTCAATCGGTCGCATCTATCAATGCGCGACTTGCTGCATTCGCCTTACCGTCATCGAAGGGTCTAAATGCTGCGCCGCGCTCAATATTGACATTAATCATGCTCCGTTACCCGCGTGCTTGGTTAGCAGTTTATCCAAATTGTTCGCGAACTCCTTACGGTCGCCCTTGCTTAGTGCCGCAGGGCCACCAGTGTGGATGCCGCTGGCCCGCATAGTGTCCATGAAATCTCTCATGTTCAAACGGGAACCGATAGTATCTCGTGAGTAGAGTTCCCCTCGTGGATTAATCGCGTAGGCGCCTTTTTCGAGCACCTCTGCGACTAGCGGGATATCACCGGTAATCACGAGATCCCCTGCCTCCAGGCGTTTGACGATCTCGTTGTCGGCGACATCGAATCCCAAGGGAACGGTTAACATCTTAATGTGGCGGGAAGGAGGTACGCGCAGCGGCTTGTTCGCGACCAGTGTCGTCTCGACGCCGGTTCGCTGGGCCGCCCTGAGCAAAATCTCCTTAATCACCCCTGGACAGGCATCCGCGTCTACCCAGATTTTCATATCACACGTACGGCTCGATGCTAGCTGGCTCGCTTACGACCACGTCCCCTGCCGGTAGACTTAGGCTGGTTAGTACGCTTGTGTCCGGTTGATCGTACGACGCGTGAATTTCCCCGGGAAGGCCGGCGCCGTTCCGGCTCATCGACGAAATCGGCCTCGAATCCTGCGACTGTGCGTCGTGCTATAGGCGCCCCGATCATGCGTTCGGTATCGCGCACCCAAGTGCGATCCTCTCGGGTGACAAATGTGCAAGCCTGGCCTGTATTCTCCGAACGCCCGGTGCGCCCGATGCGGTGAGTATAAGCCTCAGGCGTGGAGGGCGCGTCGAAATTAATTACGTAGGAAACAGCGCTCACATCGATGCCACGCGCGGCAATATCTGTCGCGACCAGAATATCGTAAAGACCGGTGCGAAACCCGCGCATCGCTTTATCGCGTTGAGCCTGAGACATGTTTCCCTGCAAACCAACAGCTCGAAAGCCCAACTTGCCAAACTGCTGGGCGAGCCGTTTTGCCCTATGCTTGGTCCGGGTAAACACGATGGCCGAACGACAATCTTCACGCCCGAGTAGGTGTTCGAGGAGGCCGCGCTTTTGTGTTTCTGGAATCAGATAGAGTGCGTGGTCAACCATACTAGCTGGTGCGCTATCGGCCAACTCGACTACCGTTGGCCCACTCAGCAAATCGTCCGCCAAACGGCGAATTTCCTTCGGCATGGTCGCCGAAAACAATAAATTTTGTCGACGTTCAGGTAGATTCGCCAGGATTTTTCGAATATCGGGGAGAAAGCCCATGTCGAACATATGGTCCGCTTCGTCGAGTACCAGAGTTTCGACAGCATCGAGATGTAATGCCCGCTGTTGAAGCAGATCCAACACACGTCCCGGACAGCCAACGACGATTTCAGGTCGTCGCCGCAACGCCATAATCTGGTTACGCGTAGAAACACCACCGTACACCGTAGTGATTTTCAAAGAAGTGAACTTGCCAAGCATACGGATCTCTTCCGCGATCTGAGTAGCAAGTTCCCGCGTCGGCGCAAGCACAAGCGCACGCGGTCCTTTCCCAGGGTTAACAATCATCCGATCCAACAGCGGCAACGCAAAAGCTGCCGTCTTGCCGGTGCCGGTCTGCGCCAGCCCCAATACGTCCTTACCAGCAAGGCCGGCCGGTATTGTTTTAAGTTGGATCGGCCGTGGGCTCTCAAATCCCGCCTGCCGAACACCTCGTTCGAGGGTATGATGCAATTCGAACCGGTCAAAACCGGTTTGTTCGTTATGTTTTAAAACAGACATATAAGTTACATATCTCCACACTGAACGTGCAGCGTGTAGCCTGCACGGCAGGGTCGTTTTCCGACCCAGACAACAGTAAAAGGGTAAGAGGGAATCGTTTCTGCGACGGGGCCCCGAAGGGGTTAAAGTGAGGTCCTGTTGTTCGCCGCTGCCAGGCTGATGCCCGATCTGCGCGGCGCACCGTACCTGATTTACCGCAGAAGTACCAGCTTCCAAGGCTAAAGGCTAGGAGCTCGTATCGATATCTGTCTCTGGTCTGGCGTGACTGCTTTCATGCCGACGACACAAAATGGGGACTTACTGTTTGTCAAATGCGCGATGGGCCCACCTTGGGGAAGCCAGTGCCGGGCGATATGAATATCAAATTTCGGCGTCTCATATAATGTCCTGCGTATTCCTCCCAGCAAACACTACTTCGCGCCCCAGAATTCATATTCCACGCACAGCCCAGGCAAGCCCACAGACTCGACGATACGCAGCGTATTCGCAGCCGGCTTGACCTCGGCATCCGTTAGAAAATCCGCAAACAAACCATAGATTTCCCCGTAGCTTTCCGGATCGACATCTTTCGTAAATGTGTATTCAATCCTGATCAGATCGTTCGGGGAATACCCGTTTTCACTCAGATAGTTACCGATATCATCGATAATGAAACGTGTTTGAGCAACACCGTCGTTCGGGTGTAATACGCTACCGTCGGCAGCCCATGCAGGGCGTCCGGTAACAATAAATAATTCCTCGATGTCCCGAAGCTTTACTCCCCAGTTAAAAAAGGCGCTCATGTCAGGGGCGTTGTTGTTTGGTACGGCAACTTTGCTGACCATCAGTCTGTCTCCTAAGCGTTGGCGGGGGTGGACGCCTGCCACCGTAATAATGGATAGTAACAGTGTTACCGTTATATCAGGGCAAGAAACAACCATGCGCACACCGACGCACTCTACACTTCCGGACGTCGATCTGACGCCCCGCCTACAATCCATCTTGGAGCGGATGAACGATCCGCTACTGGACGGTGACACTGCCGTTTCGCTGCCGATTGAATGCTATAACTCCGAAGAGTGGTTCGATTTCGAGCTGCGGGCGATCTGGGATCGAGAGTGGTTATGCCTAGGCCATCATTCCTCTATCCCCAATGCAGGCGATTATCTCAGTCTCGACTTAAACGGTGACCGATTTCTCGTGGTGCGCGGTGTCGACGGCGAGATCCGCGCCATGTCTGGTGTTTGCCAACATCGGGGCCACCTGCTCGGCGAGACTAGCGGCAACGTCAAACGGTTTACCTGCCCCTACCACGGTTGGGCTTACGATCTCGAGGGTACATTGGTTGGTGCCCCCGATATGGAGGTAAAAGAACTCCGTAAGAACCATTGTCTACCATTGTTAAACATGGAGTCCTGGAACGGCTTCATTTTCGTCAATCTCGACGGACGCGCTCCACCACTCGCGCCGAGACTGAAAGGGTTCACCGAAGTGTTACAAAACTACCGGATCGGTGAACTACAGGCCTTACCTCCAGAAGACTTTGCAGACAATCCATGGAACTGGAAATGGATGCAGGAAAATGGACTCGAGCCGTACCACACCCCGGTTGCCCACTATGGAACACATGATGTCGCACCAGCCCATCAGTCCGCATTTCCAGACTGGAGCGACGACGACGACGGCGCTGTGTATTACACCACGCGATTTATTCATATCGATGGCCATTTCACCAAGTCGCAGAAATGCATTTTCCCTATCCTGCCCAAGCTTGACGAAACCGATCGCTGGCGCGTCGTGTTCGGAGTGGTACCACCGAATCTCCTGATCGCGACGCTACCAGACAGTGCATTCTTTTTTTTGACCCTGCCGAGTGGCGCAAACAAAATCGATTTACGAGTGAGTTATCTCTTCCCGCAGTCAACCCTTGATCTTCCCGACTTCGAACAGACCTATGAGCGCTTGGTTAAAGATATCAACGCAATAAACATGGAAGATATTACCGCCAACATCAGCGTGCATCAGGGGCGACAATCACGCTTCGCCAACCGTGGACGGGTTGCGCCTCTTGAGGTGCCCATGGCGCAGATCAATCATTGGTTCGTACGGCGTTTCCGCGCGTATGCTGAAGAATTGGAACGAAAAGCCCGCCTTGCGGCGTCTGGCTGAACCGTAGCGACATATGAAAGCCGCGATTGTCCATGATTTCGCATTGCCGATGCGCGTCGACGACTTCCCAGATCCCAAATTGCGTTCTGGTTGCGTGATCATACGCGTACTCGCTGCCTTCGTACCGGCGGTAATGAATGAATTTACTCGTGGCAAGGTTCCGTACAAATTACCGACCCTGCCTTATGTCCCCGGCGCCGATGCAGTCGGTGTCGTAGAGGAGGTTGCCGATGATGTACACGGCATCACCATTGGCCAGCGTGTTTATTGTGACGACTATGTAAGCTTGCGCGGTGCACCTGAGATCGGCGCTTACGTGGGGCTGGGCGCGATGATGCCGGGTAGCGAACCGGTGTTAGCGGAATGGCCAAATGGCTGCTTCGCCGAGAAATTGATACTGCCTGCCGAGTGCATCACACCGCTGGGTATTGCCGAACACATCGCGCCTGGAATGCTTAGCCGCCTGGGTTACATTGGCACAAGTTACGGCGCAATGCTCAAAGGAAACTTTCAACCCGGCCAAGTAGCCGTCGTCAACGGCGCTACCGGCATGCTCGGCGTAGGCACTGTCTTGTTACTCCTAGCTTTGGGCGCTGCGCGCATAGTCGCACTTGGCCGCAAACAAGATGTTCTCGAACGGCTCGAACAACTAGATCCCACTAGAGTGAAATCAGTTGCGGTAAGCGATGACGGAATCGATGCCGCCAGCATCATCTCCGCGGCGGGCGAGCGGGCGCAGTTGTTTATCGATGCGATCGGTTTTACCACCAATTCTTCACTAACCATGGCGGGCATTGGCTCATTAGGGCTTGAAGGGCATGCAGTTTTGATCGGTGGCGTTAACACTGATATCCCAATCGCCTACGCCACCCAGATGATCGGTTTAAAGCTGACTATCCGTGGTGCCGAGTGGTTTCCTGCCTCCAAGACTGCGGATCTATTGCGCATGATGGGATCGGGAATGCTGGATCTTTCCAGTTTGTCGGTACGGAGTTTTCCACTAGACAAAGCGCAGATAGCGTTAGATTACGCGCAGTCGGGCCCGGGCGGATTTGAACATGTTGCGATTGAGATGGAGGACGACCGATAAACCCTCTCCTCTCCCCCCACTCCTGAGGACAAGGAGAGTTGATCGTGGGCTCGTCGTAATCAACGCTGCCCGAGACCGGGGAGGGAGATCTGCCAGCGAGGCAGCGGCAAAGCTTAGAACCTGAAAAGGGTAAGAACTAATCCCCGGCGGCACGTTCCAATAGTTCATTGTAACGTTCCAAAACTACCTTCGCTCGCGCCCGCAGCGCCGGGAGTTGCGCCTGCCAAGCTGGGCCGACCAGCGGAGCGGTTTCCCATTTTTCCAAATCCTGATAGAGCTCAGGCTCAGAGTTCGTCAACGCTTTAATTTTGGCTTTGTATTTCTCGACCAGCTGCGGCACAGCGGAACGTTTCCAGAAGTCTTCGACACCGTCGACGACAACATAAACCGGCGCAGAATGAGCGAGCGCACCATTTTTTCCATAGGCACGAAGGGCGACCCAACAACTCTCAGCGGCAGCGAACTTATGGGTCAATGACAAATGCTCACTACCACTTTGCGATCCCACAGTGGCTACGACTTCTCCATGGATAACCAGTTCCAGACGCACCAGCGTATCAAGATCGGGGTTCAACGCCGCCTCGGCCTCCACGGCGACGATACCGCCTGAAACGATGTTCAAGGTCTCGCCGATAGAATTACTTCCGACAATTAAATTCAGCTGCGGCCCGTTGGTGACGTAAGTGCGACCACGCTCTAAACCGTCAAACCATGCTTGCGGGGAAAATCTACCCTCGATATAGACGTAGGAACGTTCCGTACCGGGTAAATTGATATACGGAAAATCCGAGCCGGCGGCGGGCACGATCTTGAAACCTAAATTCCATAAATCGTAGAGGATCTCCGTGCCCAAATGGCTGAGCTGCAACACTTCTACGAAGTTCACGAGACCCATGGGCACATCCAGTGCGAGACCCCATGAGGCATGAAACGCATCCGCCATTACGTGCGCATAACCAAACAATCCGCCATCGGCTCGAACTGCAGATGCAGTTCTATGATAGAGGAAATATTCCGCTGGATCGTGATAGCGGTTGGTGTTCAAACTGATGGTATGGCCTCGGTGGGCTGTCCGTGGCGACTCCTGACCAGAGATCAGATAATAGTCCCCCACGGCGTGTTGGCCTTCGGCCCCGAACGCATATTGGGGAAAGTAAGAACGTGCCGGATTGCTCATCTGCAAGATATTGCTGACGTGCAAATCCTCCGCCCGTAATTGCACCGAGACCGCCGAGTTCGCATCGCGCGGACGCTCGATATGGATGTGCACATCGCCGGAATACCAACCGCTGGCGGGCATATCGGTCCAGCGTTCGAGTTGAACGTTAAGCTCAGTTTCTCTGTCGGTGCCGACATCGAAGTGCTGCCGGTGGATCTTGTACTCCGGTCCTTTACTAACAACCAGTTCGTAGCTATCAGCCGGCAGTTGCGCCTGATACATGCCGTCGACATAGAACGCGTAACGACCGGCCGCTGGCCAGAATTCATAACCAGACCTGACCGGCACCTGCTTTACCCGATCGTTAAATCGCCGCACCGTTATAGCCTGTTCACCAGGCGCCGGCATGCGACCACGATCGTTGTAAACACCGATACGTGCAGGCGTGAGTGCGCCGTTATCGGCATCTTGAATAGTCAAATTCAAGCTGCCCGTCGCGACTACGGCCGGGGCGTTTCGCCTCTCGCGTTTGATTCTGATGTCACATAAGACTAACTCGTGATCGGCATGCGGGTCGTAGTTGATACCCGTGCCTAGCGCCGCAACCCCGAGATCGGTGTAGCCGTGACGGCGATTGGCAAAACCCGCACGGTCGAGCTGTAAGCTTGCACGCTGCCAACGGGACGTCCACACAGGATCAAAAACAATGGTTTTCGACACCGGAGCATCTACTGCGTGATCGTAAGAGATGATGAATCCGTCGGTGGCGATCCGGTCGAACTCCAACTCCACCGTTACCGTTTCATCAATGTTAAAAGCAAATTCATCATCAATGTCGAAAATGAAGTACGGTCCCACTAAGCAGGATCTGCCCTCCACTTGTTCTACTCGGCCAGGAAGCGTCCAAATTATTGTTAATTCACCACTCTGGAAGTCCTCCGCCATCGCGCTGACCCGCGCAATGTTTTCCGCCCGCCAGTCGAGCTCGCGCATGGCCATTGGGTGCGGTTCGTGCGCTCTCACCCAGGGTACGGAAATTACCATTGCGGCCACTAGACAACACAGCGACATCTGCAATGCGTTCATCGCTACTCTCCCTACGCTCTTTGCATAACATTCTAAAATTTGCTCCAATCGCGGCCTTGCAAACAGCTAAAACGTCTTTCTTGTAAACGAATTCATGAGAAGAACTCGCCCCTTCAAGCTTTTTCAGCCGACCTCGCTGAGCGACGCTAGCACTATCATGCAGGAAAACGGACCAGGTGGGCACTTTCTCGCTGGCGGCACAGACCTGGTAATCGCGGTAAAGGAAAAAGAGCTGACACCACGATACGTTGTCGACTTAAAGCGCATCTTAGGTCTTGCCGGCATTCGTGAGAACCCCAACGGCGGTTTCACAATTGGTGCTTTGACAACGCTTTACGATATCGAAAAGTCAACTACTATCCTTGAGCGGTACCCGTTTCTCGCCCAGGGCACCGCGGAGGTCGGATCAATTCAAATTCGCCACCGGGGAACTATAGGTGGAAACATCGTGAATGCTTCGCCGTCGGCCGACGTCGTGCCCTGCCTTCTGGCGCTGGATGCGAAAGTGTGTATTAGCAATGGCGCCGAAGAAAAAACAGTTGAACTCGATGAGTTTTTCCTCGGCCCCGGCAAAACGATAATGCAACTCGGTGACATCCTGACCAAAATTCTGATACCGCCGACCGGTCCTGGCCATACAGGAGAATATTACTAATGCTCGCCTAGGCAAATGATGGATCTGGCTTATGTCGGAATCGCTGTCGCCCTCACCCTTAGCGCCGAACAAAAATGCGAAACGGTCCGGATCGCACTCGGTGCAGTAGCACCGATACCACTACGCGCGAAGGCGGCGGAAAAACTGCTCCAAGGCCAGACTTTGTCCGAAGAACTGGCTAGCCAGGCCGCTGAACGAGCGGCCCAGGAGTGCACACCAATTAGTGACATCCGATCGAGCGCCGAATACCGAAAAGAAATGGTCCGTGTCTTGACCAAACGTTCACTGCTGAACGCAGCGACCGGGAAACGCCCGCTCGCCTGGACCGAAAGGCGCCTCAAGCGCTACTGATGTCAAAATCAATACTCTGATACGCTAATTATCCACACCTTTGGAACGAATACATGACTTTAGCCGATACACAGCAGGACGCAGAGCAAACAATGCAAACTGTCAGTTTCAGACTGAATGGTGAGCAGAAAAGCCTTCTCGTACCCTCACATCGGCTGCTGCTGGATCTGTTGAGGGACTTTCTTGGAATGACCGGTACCAAAGAGGGTTGTGGGACGGGCGACTGCGGAGCCTGTACCGTGATGCTCAATGGCCGTCCGGTGAATTCATGCCTAGTATTCGCGGGTGAGCTGGAAGCTGCGGCTGTAAATACCATCGAAGGCTTGCAAGAAGACGATGATCTGAATGCGGTACAAAGGGCATTCGTAAAGGAAGGCGGCGTACAGTGCGGTTACTGCACACCAGGGATGATAATGATGACCGCTGCTTTACTTGAGGAGAACCAAAACCCTACGGATGACGAAATACTTTTTGCGCTTTCCGGTAACTTGTGCCGCTGCACGGGTTACACGGGAATACTGAAATCCGTTCGCGCTGCTGCGGACGAAATTCGGCGCCAGGATCCCAAATAGGGTACAGGAGCGCGGATGTCAGACCTCGAATATATCGGCAAACCGCTCACCCGCGTCGACGGCGTCGACAAAGTCGTGGGGGAAACGGTTTATGGTTACGACTTCGCACTCCGCGACATGCTTTATGGCAAGGCGGTGTTCAGTTCCCGCGCCCATGCCAAAATAAAGAAAGTCGATACCAGCCGAGCCGAGGCTTATCCCGGCGTTGTCGCGGTTGTGACCGCTGCAGATGCACCTTGGATCCACGGTGAAACTGTGCATGACAAACCGTTTTTTGCTGGAAAGAAAGTGCGCTTTATAGGTGAGCCAATCGCCGCCGTCGCCGCAGTTGACGAAGATACGGCTGACCTCGCGGCCAAGCTCGTGACGGTCGAATATGAGGATCTACCGGCCTATTTTTCACCGGAAGAAGCCTGCCAGGCAGATGCATCCCTCATCCACGAAGATTTCGACGATTACGAAAAAGTGGGTTTCATCGTTGGAGGCTCCAAGGTCAAAGCCAAGCGCAACGTGCTCGAACATTTCAAACTGCGCTCGGGCGATGTTAACAAAGCGTTCGATGAAGCAGACGTCGTTTTCGAAGATCGCTATACCGTGCCGGTGGTCCATCACGCCGCTATGGAACCGCACGCCGCACACGCTCAGGTCGATCCGAAAAGCGGGCGTATAACGGTCTGGTCCCCCACCGACGCGCCGTTTCGCTCCCGCGAAGAGCTGGCACAGGCGTTGAATTGTCCGGAGGAAAACATTCGGATGATTAACCCCTTTCAGGGTGGCGGCTTCGGGTCCAAAGGTGGTCTGAAGGTCGAACCGATCGCCATTGCGCTTGCGTACCGGACGGACGGCAAGCCGGTCAGGGTTAAATTCAATCGCGAAGAAACATTCCGTTCGACACTGACGCGACATGATGCCGTCATCGAAATCAAGAGTGGCGTTATGCGAAGCGGTGAATTGCTAGCCCGTGAGGTGACCGCATACTGGGGTTCGGGCGCTTACGCGGAGAAAAGTGCCACAGTGTGCATACGTGGCAGCCTGTTCGCCCCGGGTCCATACCGCATCCCAAATGTAAAAGTCGACGCCTACTCGGTCTATACCAACAAGCCAACATGCGGCGCCTACCGCGGTTACGGCATCCCACAGGTAGTGTGGGCCTGCGAGCAGCATATGGACGAGCTGGCCTGTTTAATCGATATAGATCCGCTCACATTCCGCCTGCTGAATGCCTTCGATGAAGGCGATATCTCCTATTGGGGTGAGAAATTGCATGCGGTCGGGTTGAAAGAGTGCCTGACCAAAGCCGCTGCTGCCCTCGACTGGAACAATCCGAGTCAGGAAGGCGTCAACCGTGGCATCGCGTGCATGATAAAGCCGACCAAGATACCAACCTGGTCGGACGCTGCGGTGCTGGTCGACAGTGATGGTAAACCCACGGTCCTCGCCGGTACGGTAGAGATCGGACAGGGCTGCAACACGGCGTTCAGCCAAGTCGTTGCTGAGGAGTTGCGAATACCTTTTGACCAAATCCGCTATGCAAGCCTGGATACCGATACCACGCCGTTCGATTCTTCCACGACCGCGAGCCGAAGTACTTTTCATATGGGTAATGCCGTGCGCCTGGCGGCCATTCACGCCAGAGAGCAGATTTCGGAACTAGCCATAACGCTGTTTGAAGCCGATAAACGGGATTTCGTCTTCTCCGACGGCTTCATCTCCGTCAAAGGTAGCCCGGAAATCAGAAAGACCATCGGTGAAGTAATTCAGGCGGGATTAGGCGCAGACGGCGTCGTACGAGGAGAAGGCTCCTTTGGGCCCGAAGGCGGAGTCGATCCCGATCTCGAAACTGGTCAGACCCCCAAAGGGGCTGCTTACTATATGTACGGTGCTCAGGCCGCCGAGGTATCAGTCGACAAAGAAACAGGTGATGTCCGCATCCACCGGATCGCCGCCGCACACGATGTCGGTAAGGCGATAAACCCCGCTAATTGTAAAGGTCAGATCGAAGGCGGCGTGGCAATGGGTGTAGGGCACGCAATGCACGAACAAATGGTGTACACCGACAAGGGCGAGATCATGAATCCATCTTTCCTTGACTATCATCTAATGACATCCAGCGATTCAATCGAAATCATTCCGATTATCGTGGAATGCCCGGTCACGGATGGACCTTATGGCGCCAAAGGTCTAGGCGAACCGCCGGTTGCACTTCCGCCGGCAGCCATCGGCAACGCCGTCGCCGACGCATTGCAGTTGAGGATCCACGACATGCCAATAACCCCTGAGCGGGTTTACTGGAAAATCCAGGAGCAGAATGAAAAACCGTCCGGACGCGATGCTACTTAAAACTGCACCTCAAAGCCCTGTTTCGGTGTAATGCACGTTCTCGAGGGAGGCCATCGCTGAATTGGCGGCGTCGAGCATCCCTTCTGCATTGAGGTTCTCGACATGCTTGTGGTGGGCAGCTTCGGAGCTCCATTCCTCGATCAGTAGCAACTCGTCGGGACTGTCCGTGCTGACGAACAGTTCTATGCTTGGACAATCGGGATTCTCCTTAGTATCGGCGAGCGGTTTCGCCAGTGCTTCCTCCAACGTGCCCCCCTTGCCAGCGTGACAATGCATCCGAATAACGGCTATGACGCTCATGTTGTTCCTCACTCTCGTTAAGCTTTGATAACATTGTAGCCGAGAGGTAGAGGTGCCGGCACCCAGCACTGAGTTGAATCCGAGATGACGACGAGCCTTACTACCCAACAACGCGCCTGGTACGAAACGGCTTGTGCCACTGTCAGCAAGGAGAGACTCAAACAACTGGTCTTCGATCTAACGAACGTGCATAGCCCCACAGGGGCTGAGCGCGATGCTAGCGAGTTCATGGTCGAACACTTCGCAACGAGGGGCTTCGGTGCGCACTACCAAGCCATCACTGAGGATTCCGGAAACAGCGTAGCGCGGGTCAAGGGCTCCGGTGAAGGACCTACACTACTGCTGTTCGCACCAATCGATACGAATCTGAACGCCGATCCTGACGAAGAAATACCGGCGGCAGGGAAAAACCTCCGTGACGACATGAAACCCGTAGCCTCAATTCGAGGCGACACCGTCGTCGGGCTTGGCGCCTCAAATCCGAAATCCATGGTGGCTACCCTGACGGAGGCCTTGAGTTGCGTTGTCGAAGCAGGAACACAACTCAAAGGCGACGTAATCATCGCCGCGTGTGCCGGCGGCATGCCTTGGGTGGTTCCGGAACGCAGCCATGCCGGGGTGAGCCACGGCGCTATGCATCTCCTCTCACGCGGCGTCGCACCAGATTTCGGGATTATTTTGAAACCCTGGGACTACGTCTATTGGGAACACCCCGGCATGTGCTGGTTCAAAGTCACTACCTGGGGAACAATGTGTTACGCGGGACTGCCGCGCGGGACACCGGGCTTTAGGAGTTCACTGCTGCCGGCGACCAAAGTTATCCAGGAGTTGGAGCGATGGTTGATCGATTATCCGGACAGTCACATAAGCGAACAGGTGCGCGCCGAAGGCTGGATATCGGCAGTACGTTCAGGCTGGCCATCGCGAGCAACGTGGCCGGGCGCGGCGACCGAGTTCTATCTCGATGTCCGCACTACTCCAGATCAAACCAACGCGGATATACAGACCGAGTTCAATGCCGTCATGAATGCCATCGTTGCGCGTCACGAAGACGTTGATGCTGAATGGGAGATGACGGTCTCCTGCCGCAGTTCACGAACCGATCCGCAGAGCTTCGTAGTGCAATCGGCCATCCGGGCATGGGAGGAACGCCACGGTCACCCCTATCCGGGCGCACCTCAGATGAGTGGCCAAACCGACGCGGCGACGATTTCCCAACTTGGGATACCGCTTGCCCGGATCGGCTATGAAACGGAAATGCCTGAAGAATTCTCAGAAGGCCTGGGCGGCATGGGCGTGGCCCACATACCGAGCTTGATCGGCCCCTGCCAATCGACGATCTATTCGATCATCGACATCTGTACCCGAACACGCAGCGAGGTTGGATTGTAGTTTTCGAACCTCCACCCTTCCTGCCAATCCGCGAAGCCACGTGTACCGGAAACCAGTTTACGACCGCTATACAGCGACACGTCACCCGTGCACGTTGTGCAACTCGTCTACAACTTCCGGATTTACCAACGCCGTAAGATCCCCAGGCTCCTCTCCTAACACCGCGGCCCTAACCACGCGGCGCATAATTTTCATGTTACGTGTCTTCGGCAAATCGGAAACAAACAACACGCGTGCCGGTCGAAAAGCGCGGCCAAGCCCATCTGCGACAGCGTCGCCAACGCGCATCCGCAGCCTGTCATCTAAAATCTCCCCAGACACTGCCACACACACACAAATCAACGACTGCCCCGCGCGTTCGTCGGGGATACCGATGGCGGCCGCCTCGGACACAACACCGGTAGCCATGATCAACCCTTCGATCTCCGCCGGACCAGTGCGCTTACCAGCGAGTTTCAACGTATCGTCACTGCGTCCGTGCAGATACCACATCCCATCAGCATCGCGACTTGCCCAATCGCCTTGGCGCCACGCGTTGGGATACATACTCCAGTAAGTTTCGATGTAGCGCTCCGGGTCTCGCCATAATCCCCGACTCTGACCGATAGATGGCGCCGTCATAACCAACTCACCCAACTCCCCTGGACCCACCGGCTCTCCGGCGACGTCAAAGATCTCCGCTCCCATGCCCGGCGCTGGCCCGCTAAAGGCGCACGGTTTAAGCGGTAGAAGAAGATTGCCGATAAGAATGCCGCCGCCCACTTCAGTACCGCCCGTCCAATTCAGTATCGGTACGCGACGAGCACACACGTGCTCAAATAACCAGTTCCATGCTTCATCGGTCCAAGGCTCACCGCTTGAGGCAATGACCCGTAACGCTGAAAGATCCCATTTTTCGACCTCGCTCACACCGAGGCGCATCATTCCCCTGACGATCGTAGGTGAGACACCGGCGAAAGTCACATTATGCTCACTTATCAGCCGCCATAACCGTCCGGCGTCAGGATAATCTGGTGTGCCCTCCGTCATCACCAAGGTAGCGCCGGCATAGGCGCAACTGGTGGCAAGGTTCGGACCGATGATCCAGCCGAAATCGCTTATCCACATAGCTCGATCACGGGCGCTGAGGTCCATGCAGATGTTAATGTCAAAACAAATCTTGGCAAGATTTCCGCAATGAGTGAGGGTCGCCCCTTTTGGCCTACCGGTTGTGCCTGAGGTGTAGACCAACAGTAGAGGATGCTCGGAGGCGACGATCGTGGCCTCCGCTTCGGCGTCATTCTTGTCGCAGGCGTCCTGCCAATCTAGATCCCTATCCGCCTGCCAGCCTGGTCGACCGCCTTCTGTGTTCAGCACGATATGGCGTCGCACGCCGGCAACGTCGGTAAGCGCTCGATCCATTATCGCCTTCATTTCGATCCTGCGCCCGCGGCGATGTGTAACGTCGGCACTTAAGACCGCGCTCGCGCCGGCGTCATTTAAACGCGTAGCGATCGCCTCTGGTCCGAATCCCGAAAACAACGGCACCGCCGCTGCGCCGATGCGGACCACTGCAAAATACGCAGCGACGACTTCCGGCAGCATCGGCATGTAGATACCTATTGTGTCGCCAGGTCCAAAGCCCTCACCTCGCAAAACGTTGGTCAACCGGCATGTCGCCTGGTAAAGATCAACGTAGCGCCAGCGGCGAATGCTGCCATCTTCACTTTCATGAATGATCGCATCTTGTTCCATCGTCGCCGTGCCAAGATGTTTGTCGAGCAGGCTCATCGTCGCGTTCATACGCCCGCCCACGCACCACTTTGCCCAAGGAAGACCTCCGCTGAGATCCAGAAACAGATTAGGCTCCGTCTCAAAGTCTATTTCCAGAAACTCCATCACCCGTTGCCAAAACCAACCCGGATCCGTATCGGCACGCGCTACCAGAGCCTCGAAATCGGCGAGCTCACAGTGGTCAATGAAATGCTGTAGGCGCGATGCGGCACGCAGTGCCTCATCAGGATGCCAGACAAACTCTCCAGATCCATCGTTGGTGTTGGACATAACCATGGCCGTTATTAGACTCCTTTTCCGCCTCCTATGGTGAGTGTTGGTAGAAACTAAACGGTGGAAACCGCCACGATTTCAGCAGAGAATTAACAGAACCACACTGAAATATCCGCTCTTCAGGAGAAACATCATGGGCATGCTCATCGACTCAATCGATCCGAAACGCACCGCTGTTATCGTCGTCGATATGCAGAATGACTTCCTGCAACCCGGCGCAGCATTAGAAACACCAATGGGACGGGATATCTACCCCAACCTGCAACGCCTGCTAACAAGTGCGCGGCAGAGCGGTATGCAGGTCATTTATACCCTGCATGCCCACCGCGAGAACGGCTGTGACATGGGTATGTTTGCCGAGGTCTGGTCGCCGATCGCGAAAGGCGCCTGTCTGGTCGATGGGCAAACTGGGATCGACGTAGTCCCAGAGCTTACGCCGGAGGACAGCGACCTAGTCATTAAGAAACACCGTTACAGCGGATTTTTCGGTACCGACTTGGACATGATTTTGCGAAGCGCCAATATCGATACCGTTGCCGTGACCGGTGTGACGACTGAAAACTGCTGCCACGCCACCGCCCGTGATGCAATGTTTAACGGTTATCGCGTGGCATTTATCTCCGATGCAACCGGCACGTTCGACTACCCTGATGCTGGTTTCGGCGCGATCCCCGCGGCAGAAGTTCATCGGGTTACCCTGGGCATTTTGGCTGTATCGACTGCCCATGTCATGGGTACCGATGAATTCCTAACGCTTAGCAGCACAAACCGAGACACCCAGCGCTCAGCAGCCTGATCCCGACGCTTACGAGCAGCAACGATGCCCGAAGCCACAATCCTGGCGGCGTTGGATGCTAGCGGGCTGCCCTACGAAGTACTGCCATGTGATCCGAAGTTCGCCAACACAGCCGCGTTCTGCGAGCACTATGGCTATTCGCTGGATAACTCCGCCAACATGATCGTGGTCAAAGGTAAGAGCAGCGAACAGAAGTTCGCAGCTTGCGTACTTTTGGCGACTACGAAATTGGACACCAACCGTGTGGTACGAAAACGTCTGGGGGCACGCCGCGTTTCCTTTGCGTCCGCGGAAGAGACCCGCGAACTCACCGGAATGGAGATCGGCGGTGTTGCGCCGATAGCACTTCCCGGCGCCTTACCGCTATGGGTGGACCGTAGAGTAATGGATTGCAATTTCGTATTGATAGGTGGCGGGGACCGGTATTCGAAAATAAAGATCTCACCAGATTATTTTCACAAAACCCCGTCGACTGCAATCGTAGAGGGATTAGGCAAAAAAAAGAGCCAATGAATATGGCGCTGGCAGTGATGGCTAAGCTTTTAGGTGACGATATCGCTGAGGAGGCAAGAATCGGGACCGAGTACGATTGACATCGTGACCCGGACTGGCATCCGTTCGCGGAGATTTATGGACTGGACTAGAACTGTGCTATCGGCGACCCGTAATTTCGGGTTGTTCTACGCTATCGCGCTATCGATATTGGTAGTCGGCAAGCTGCCGGCCACCGAGGCTAAACAGTCACGACCCAATGTAGTCGTTGTGGTGGTAGACGATTTGCGCTGGGACGAGTTTGGCGCCGCCGGTCATCCCTATCTAAAGACACCGAACATCGATCGCCTCGCCCGGGAGGGTGCACGCTTCGCGAACGCCTTTCACGCCGTGCCGTTGTGTTCGCCGAATCGAGCCAGCCTGCTGACCGGTCAATACGCTTCCCGTCACGGCATTACCGATAACGTGGCTCGCAACCGTGCCAGTCATAACTTGCAGATCTTTCCGCGCACGCTTCAGGCCGGCGGTTACGAAACCGCCTTCGTTGGCAAATGGCACATGGGTAACGACCCGCGACCGAGACGTGGCTTCGATTATTGGGTAGGACTACCGGGGCAAGGTCGCACTGTCGATCCAGAACTCTACGAGGCAGGGCAATTGCAGACAGTCCCGGGATATGTGACTGACGTGTTGACCGATCGCGCCGTCGCCTTCATCTCCCGTCCACGTGAACGACCATTTCTTCTGTACCTCTCGCACAAAGCCATTCATCCAGATCTGCGCCAACTCGACGACGGCTCCGCCGACTTGAGCCGGCTTTTCCCGTATATACCGGCGCCACGCCATGTTGGGGAACACGAGGCAATGGACTACCCACGGCGCGCCAACGTGATCACGACTCTCTACGATCTGAACCAACAGCCTGCACTGCAACGCGCGCTGCAGTATCGGAACTCACCGGAGCTCAGTAAGAGCTTCGCCAAAATTGTTGACCCGGGAACCAGCGACAACACAATCCGTCGACGCACGGAGATGTTACTGGCAGTGGATGAAAGCCTGGGTCGTATTTTCGAGACGCTGGAAGATCAGGGTACGCTGGAACAAACGGCCGTTGTGTTCACCAGCGACAATGGTTATTTCTACGGCGAGCACGGACTAAGTGTCGAACGGCGTCTGCCTTATGAAGAATCAATACGCAACCCATTGTTAGTACGCTATCCAAAAATCACGTCAACGCCCGTCGTGGTAGATGCGCTGGTATCCTCGATCGACATTGCCCCGACGATTCTCGATTTGGCCGACGTTCCGATCGGCGATCACGTGCAGGGCCGATCGCTGGTGCCTTTACTGACCGAGCAAGTCTCGAATTGGCGCAAATCTTTGCTGGTCGAGTTTTACACTTACGAAAATCCCATGCCCTGGCTGGTCGACATGGACTACCGGGCCGTGCGCACCGCCACGCACAAATACATTCACTGGATTAAACACCCGAACGAGGCGGAACTCTACGATTTGACGTCCGATCCCTACGAAAAAAACAACCGGATTAACGACCCGACATTGACGAGCATCAAGTTGGCGTTACAACAGTCGCTACAATCCTTGGTGCTGGAGGCGATGGGCCTTAACAATCCTCGCTGAGCCATGCGCATTGAACCAAGCACATTGAACAATCCAGCCAACCTTACGTACTTAGCTGCAGAGGAAATGCTAACCACGCACTGGCGGCTCAGCCGGCGTGTCATTATCCACGCCCGTAGTTGCGAAACTAGCCGAGCCGCTGCACGCCGGTCGTTTAGTCAGCGAGCGGAATGAGTACCCGATCCACATCCAGATTAAAGACCGTGCCGTCAGCAAATTCCAGTGAAAGCGCAAAAATGCGTCCCTGCGGCCAAGCCTTCGATGGGTGACCGCGAACCACCAGCCTTCTTCCTACCTTGATCACCTCGCTGGTCAGACCAAGGCGGATCAACAGTGGCCGCGCGTGCGACTCCACGTGCATCTGCTTGGCCTGATCGTTAGGTTCGAGTGCAACAATGAACACCGAATGTGGACTCGCCATCCGTACCCTGGAAATCACGCCGTCGATCACCACAACTTCGTCGGTATCGTAGGCTCCGATCTGCGAATGATGGGCACGGGCCATCGACCCGAGCAGTAACAGGCCGACAGCGGCTAGTACCTTTAACAAGGCAGGAATACTAAGCGCTGCGTTTACTCGCACCCTGCGCTAACACGAATTTTTCCAGACTCTCATATGGTTGCGCACCGACTAGCCCTTGTCCCGAAGAAACAAAGGTCGGCACCCCGGTGATGCCGTAATCGCGTGAACGTTGCCAGTCAGCATCAACCTGTTCTTTAAATAATCGCCCAGTCAACACGTCGCGCGTCTCGCCTTCGTGCAGCCCGACACCTACCGCGAGATCTACAAGGGTATCGATCTCGGCAATGTTTTTACCGTCGACGAAATAGGCACGAAACATAACATCGTGAAACGCATCACCGAACCCCAAGGTATCAGCCCATTTGCCAAGTTCTTGTGCAAGCCGGCTATTGTAGGTGTGGCTACGCTTCCCGTAGGGCAGACCTTCATCATCCATCAAGCCCTTCATCTTCGTGTACATCTCATCAAGATCGAATCCCCGGCCAGCGAACAGATCAGCCAACGCCAAACCTTCATCCGGCGTCTCCGAGTGCAGTGGGAAATGCGCCCATTCGACCTCGATATCGTAGGTCTCTCTAAGTTTTTCAATACGCCCGGTACTGAGATAGCACCAAGGTCAGACGTAGTCTGAAAAAATCTCCAACACCAATGGATCTGACATGTTCACCCCCATCATCCCCGCGCAGGCGGGGAGCCAGTAACAATATGACTGCGTAGCAGCACTAAATTCTTAGGGCTCTCGCTTTCGCCCAGGCCCAATCTCCTTAAACGAAGCTCGCTAGGGAGAGTTTAAGTGTCGCATCTAGCCCACCGTCGTGTCACGGCGTTCAGCCGGTATTGGCCCGAGGGCCCGAAGTAATGCTATATATACGGTATGAAATTTCTTGCCCCCCTCGTTTTTTGCATCGCCTTCACCACCAACAGCCTCGGTATTGACCAGATCCCCGAGACTATTGACACCCGTATCCTGCCCACTCCAAGCCCACACTGGCTATGGGTTGACGACGTGGTGTTCAACTATATGGGTGACGGTCGAGCCAGCCTGATAGACGGCGACACTGGTGCATATCTCGGAATGTTGAGTACCGGCGTCGGCTTCATGACCCTAGGCTTACCCTCGGATCAAAGCGAAATTTATTCAGTGGAAACCTATTACACTCGAGGCCTTCGCGGCGATCGCACGGACGTCGTGACAATCTATGACGTCGCAGAATTGAAACCCGTCGGTGAAATAGAAGTGCCTCCAAAGCGACACATGTCTTTACCAACGCTGACCAACTTCGTACTCACAGACGACAATCGATTCCTGCTCATTTACAACTTTACCCCGGCCCAATCAGTTTCAGTGGTGGACGTTAAGGCGCGCAAGTTTCTCGGCGAGATAGAGACAACTGGATGCGCGCAGATCTACGTTACGGGGAAAAGAACGTTCCAAATGCTATGCCAGGACGGCAGCACAATGCGTATAACCCTGGACGATAACGGTGGCGCCAAAAACAAAGCTTTCAGCGAACCGTTTTTCAACCCGGCTAAAGACCCCATCCACGATGACGGTGCGCGGCTCGGCGATAGCTGGTATTTCATTTCCTACACCGGCGACGTCTACCAACTAGATGGCAGCTCCGGGAAACCGACGTTCCCGGAAAGCTGGTCTTTGCTGAACGTCGAAGATCGAGCGGCATCCTGGCTCCCAGGCGGGGGGCAGTTCCTCGCCATCCACGAGCCCACTAAACGTCTGTTCGTAGCGATGCATCAAGGCGGAGATTTCAGCCACAAAGACCCCGGAACCGAAATCTGGATTTACGATTTAGTAACGCACCAACGTCTACAACGCATCACGGCAAATAACGTCGTGACCTCAGTAGCCGTCACGCGCGACGACAAGCCGCTCATGTTTACGGCGTTCCTTGGTTCAACAGATATAGAAATTTATGACGCAACCAGTGGTGAACATTTGCGTACGGTCGGCCACATGGGCGCTGGCCCCTCCGCGCTGCAAGTACCTTAAGCACCGGCGAAACAATACACAACGAGGAACTTACATAAGATGGAATGGTTCGACCTATTGATCGAGCGCTCGGCGCGACGCCTGGCTCGCCACACTTCCAGACGCAGCGCGCTGGCGCGTCTAGGCACCGTCGCGGTCGGTGCAGCGGCGTTTCCTCTGTTGCCCGTGGCGCGTGCAGAAAGTAAAGATCATGCGTTACTCGGTGATGCCGGAGGTGGTGATCCCAACGATCCACTGTCTTGTGATTATTGGCGCTTTTGCGCGATGGATGGATTTCTGTGCGGCTGCTGCGGTGGCGACACCACCAGTTGTCCACCCGGAACTGAGCCTTCCGTGTTGGCATGGCTGGGTACTTGCAAAAACCCGAACGATGGCAAGGATTATGTCGTCTCCTATCGTGACTGCTGTGGCAAAAGTAGTTGCGGTCGTTGCATGTGCTATCGCCATCAGGACGAAATGCCGACCTACCAACCGTCCAAAAGCAACGACATCGACTGGTGCATTGGGAGCCGCGCTGGTCTCGGTGTTAACTGTACGATGTCAGTCGTGGTTGGAACGTCCGAGTCTACGACCGGTTAAGGAGAACAAGATGGATGCAAAGACCAAACCGAGAACCAAACTTGACGATTACAAGGCCATCGAAGCGGTAGTCGAAAAATATATCGAAGGCGGCCGTAAGGGCGACTCGTCGATTATGAAGCCCGTATTTCACGAAAATGCGCAAATGTCGGGCCATGGTGAAGACGGCGCGTTCTCCGGACCCGTCCAATTGCTGTTTGACTACGTCGATGGTGATGCACCCGCATCGGAACTGGAAATGCGCATCGCCAATATCACGATTTCGGATGAAACCGCGGCAAGCGTAGTGTTAAACGCTGATCATTGGCTAGGTGTGAATTACACCGATCATTTTCATTTGCTGAAGATCGGTGGGGAGTGGAAGATCATTAGTAAGATCTTTAGTCACAACTGACGTCGTAAGCTCTGGTCCGAAGATCCTCTCCTTCGAGGAGAAAGGAATTGGTATCGAATAAGGAGGACCGTGATCGCTGCTTGACTCTCACCATAGCCCTCTTCCAGAGAGCCAACGTTGATTAGGGCTAACCTAAGAACTCATCGATTAACTTTAGGACTAATGCCGGCTGTTCCCAATGGACGTAATGCGTCGCACCCGGCACTAATTCAAACCGCATATTCGGACTGACCCATGGTTTGGCACTTTTTCCTGGATCATGGCCGGTGGCTCTCCATTCCTCCGTCCAGGTAGGGTAGGGCTCCATCATTTCTCTTTCGCCCCACATTAAGAGTATCGGATTGTGTATGTGCGCCAAGCGTCGTTGCAAAAGATAGGATCTGCGCACAGCTGGAGTCTTCATCTGTCCCACGAGCGGTTTCAGCCCGTCGAAAGCACCTTCCGCGCTGGCGTGCGCCAGCATGGGTTCAGCCAACGCGGCCGCCATCTCGCTGGTCAATGCCGATCCAGGATAGACGCTAGCTAGATTATCGGCAGTAATGCTTTCAACAGTCGGCGCCTGGTAGCCCGCCACACTTGCGATGGCTTCAACGTTCATGCCGGCGGCACCGATCCAGACCAATTTGCCGACCCGGTTAGGGCTTTCGTAAGCGAGGATACCTGTGAACCAGCCGCCCGCACTGTGTGCTACAACGTCAGTTTGCGCAATCGCTTTTCTATCCATGAACTCACGTAGACCATCGACGATGACATCGAAGGTCGGACCATTGGCCAGCGCTCGTGTGCTGCCTCCGAAACCCAAAGCATCGAGTGCAAACACATGACGCTTCTCCGCCAGCGATTCCAACATGAAACAAAAAGTATCCGCTGAGTTGCTGACGCCCATGCCGTGTAATAGCAACAAAGGCGGGCCATCTCCTAGTTCGTAATAGCGGATCTGTCCCTGGGTTACAGTCTGAAATTTCTCGTACACAGAAAGATCGGGAAGCATCTTTTTCTCCAACGGCTGTCGATGAGTCACGACTCAGTATTGTCTGACGGATTTTTAAAGCATGCTAGCATGAACCGTTAATTCCGACGTTCGACCAAAACGATACATCCAATGACGACGACAGCGGCGAAAGACACGGTTGAACTCGATGGTCCCGACTTCGACATACCGAAGATCGATGGGGGCGCACCAGAATTACCGGACTCGCCATTTAGATTCTGCTTCCATTTTATAAAGCAATACGGGTTGGGGCTCAGTGCCATGATCCTATTGGAGGCCGGCCAGGCGAGCTGCACGATCCTGCTACCATTCGCGATAAAGCAAATCATGGAGGGTGTTGCGCTAGCACAAGCACAAGGTATTTCGGTATGGGATGAAGTCAGCAGTGCGTTCTGGTTGTTCGGCTGGTTAAATCTCGGTGTGCTGATTTTCTCGCGCGCCAGCGGTGCGCTCACGGTACTGATGGGCCCAAACCTCCGCCGTAGCGTGCGCACCCAATTATTCGGCTATCTGCAACACCATTCGCAGCGTTACTTTCTTGGCAATTTCGCGGGCTCACTTGCCAATCGCATTTCCGAAGTATCCATGGGCGTCGCGTATTCGGTGTGGACAGCAATGTTTGATTTCTGGCCGTTGGTAATCACATTCAGCGTATCTTTGTTTCTGCTTAGCCAGGTAAATCTCGACTTAACGCTAGTGCTAGCCGCGTGGATCATCGCCTACGTTACGATTTCTTACATCCTAGCGTTGCGTTGCCGCCGCTACGCCAAAGCATACGCCGCTGCGCGCAGCACGGTGAGTGGAAAGATTGTCGATTCAGTCACCAACATCATGAATGCGAAGTTGTTTGCTCGGCGTGACTACGAGCGTCGCTATCTCGACGGGTACCTTGATCTCGAGGTCGCTTCGGCGCGGGAAACTTTCTGGTACATGGAGAAAATTCGTTGGTTTCAATTCACAGCAGCTATGTTTCTGATGCTCGGAATCATCGGTTATGCCCTGAAGGTGTGGGGAGCTGGTGGTATGAGCGCTGGTGAATTCGCCATGGCGGCCAGCCTATCGTTGTTATTGATCGAGCAGGCACGTGGGTTGAGTCGCCGCTTCCTGGAGTTCTTCGAATACATTGGCAACATCAACGACGGCGTGTCCGTCATCATCCGCCCTCATGAGGTAACCGACCATCCCGAAGCACAGGCGCTTTCGGTCAAACACGGCGAGATCGTGTTCCGCGATCTCAGTTTCAATCATGCCGTTGGTATCCCGGTATTCGACAAACTTAATGTGACCATTCGGGCCGGTGAGAAAGTGGGGCTCGTGGGCTTCTCCGGTAGCGGTAAAAGTACGTTCGTAAACTTGGTCTTGCGCCTCTTTGAACCCCAGTCGGGACGGATCCGAATCGATGGCCAGGACATTCAACGCGTCAGTCAGGACAGTTTGCGTGCCGCGATTTCGATGATCCCGCAGGAACCGATGTTGTTTCACCGCACGCTGCGAGAGAACATCCGCTATGGCCAACTGGACGCCACCGACGATCTGGTAGTCGAAGCAGCAACTCGCGCGCACGCGCATGAGTTTATTTTGCAAGCCGAAGACGGCTACGACGCATTGGTTGGTGAACGCGGACTGAAACTTTCCGGTGGCCAACGGCAGCGTATTGCGTTAGCACGAGCAATCTTGAAAGACGCGCCTATTCTTTTGCTGGATGAGGCGACCAGCGCGTTGGATTCGATTACCGAGCGCAGGATCCAGGATGTCCTGCACGCTTTGATGCAGCATAAAACTGTGGTGGTCATCGCCCACCGGTTATCGACGATTGCACATCTGGATCGCATCCTGGTATTTCATGAAGGCCGGATCGTCGAAGACGGCACACATGGCGAGCTGCTGGATTTGAATGGTCACTACGCCAGAATGTGGCATATGCAGGCAGGCGGATTTCTACCTGAAACCGACAAGGAAGAACGGTTTGCAGGTTAACGCCTCGCAGAATGCGCGACACTGGAATCAGTGCTGCGCCGGCGCTCGTCTTTATTATGCCTCTAACCCAGGCCGCAGCCGTCGGCTGCCCCAACGCGTTGACCAGTCTAATGATCAATCTTCTGGTGTTGGCAGCCGACGGTGCTCCAGCTTAAGAAGATACCTGCAACATCGGCCTATGAAAGGCTATGACCAAGCCTAGTATGGAGGGCACTCATCACCCGCTCGTCGTGGCGTTGGCAGCAACCAAAGGCCTAATCTGTCTGGTAGGTGCCGGTGGCAAAAAAACGACGATGTACGCATTAGCCGCACTACACCCTGGACGGGTAGCACTGTCTTCCACCTCACACATGTATCAATACGATGGGAGTCAAGTCGATGCCATTGTGGTCGCTCGCGCTACTGCTCCCATACCGAAATTTCCACCCAGTGCCCGCGTCACCGCTTTTGCCGGAGTCACCGACACGCCCAACCGGGTAAGCGGACTAGAAGAGGCGCAGATCAACCACATCCACACTCACGACCGGCCCGATCTGTTCATCTTAAAAGCCGACGGCGCGCGCGCGCGCCTTATCAAAGCCCCCGCTGCGCACGAACCTATCGTCCCCAAACTGGCAACGACGGTTATCCCAGTTGTGTCGGCGCGCGCATTCGGTCGGCGCCTCGACCAAGGGATCGCACATCGCCCAGAGCTATTATGTGAAGTGATGCACGTCGGCATGGACGAACCGCTCGCGCCGAGGCATATCGCCTCGTTGCTCACCAGCGAACACGGCGCTTTGAAAGGAGTGGGCGATACAACAGTCGTACCGTTAATTAATATGGTCGATAATGCGGCGCTATTATCAGCGGCACAAGAGGCTGCACGACTGGCATTAACCGCTACCGATCGCTATGCAAGCGTTGTACTGGCAGTAATGAAAGAGCGGCGCCTAGTCGAGGTGGTAGACCGCAGTTGAGGTTCCCGTTCCTAGCTTCCACGGCCAAAAGGCCGCTTCCAGAAGATTCCTTCAAACTACGTGAGAACCTTAGTTCCCATAGCAAACGGGCTTTAGCCTACAAAAAATCGCACCCGCGGTCTTTGCTTGTCCCCGGGTTCTGGTGAATAATTGCCCGTTCACCAAAGCCCACCGTTTGAAGGATGAAAAATGCACCAATTTGAATACGTCGCACCGAGCAAGCTCGCCGACGCGACGGCGCTGCTGGCAAAACACGCGGGGTCGGCCAGGGTGCTGGCCGGCGGAACGGATCTGCTAATTTTCATGCGCGTCGGACGCAGAACCCCGGACGTTGTAATCGATGCGAAAAAGATTCCCGAGCTGACACAGCTCGAACTGGCTAGTGACCAGTTAACGATCGGTGCATCGGTCACCTGTCGCGAGATTTGGGAAAATGCCGAGATCGCCGCTAAATTTCCAGCCCTTATTGACGCAACGACATTGATTGGCGGTGTTCAAATTCAGGGCCGCGCCAGCATTGGTGGAAATCTCTGCAACGCTGCGCCTAGCGCGGACACAGTACCTGCAATCATTGCCCATGGTGCGACCGCCCACATCGCCAACAGTAGTGGCACTCGAGATCTTCCGGTAGAAGAAATCTGCACGGGGCCTGGCCAAACCAGCCTAGCGGACGATGAAATCTTAGTGAACATCACCGTACCGATGCCCCCAGCCGGCGCCAGCGCTAAATTTCTACGCTTTATCCCACGCAATGAGATGGATATCGCGGTGGCAAATGTCGGCTCCTACGTCGAACTCGACGGAAACACCATCAAGAGTGCGCGCGTTGCCATCGGCGCGGTCGCACCGACACCTCTGTTCGTGGAAGCGGCCGGAAATTCACTGGCAGGAAAAACGATAAGCGACGAGGCGATTGCCGCTGCCGCTACCATTGCACGCGAGGCGGCATCGCCGATAAATGATATGCGCGGTACCGTAGAGCACCGTAAGCAATTAGTGGAAGTACTGACTCGGCGTACCTTGAACGGCGCTATTGCACGCGCAAAGGGAGAATAAGAATGACTAAGCGTACCCATGTCACGGCAACTATCAACGGCGACTCGACGGATTTCCTGTGCGAACCCCGCCAGAGTCTACTTGAAGTCTTGCGCGATGTTTTGGACCTGACTGGCGCGAAAGAAGGCTGTAACGACGGCAATTGTGGCGCCTGCAATGTCATTGTCGATGGTGTTTTAGTCGATTCGTGCTGCATGCTAGGCGTTGAGATCGAAGGGAGTAGCATCGAGACTATCGAAGGAATGGCTACGGATGGCGAACTGCATCCCCTGCAAACTACCTTCCTCGAAGAAACCGGAATGCAATGCGGTATTTGCACGCCCGGATTTCTCATTGCTGCCAAGGCGCTGCTGGATAAGAACCCGAACCCAACGGAGCACGAGATACGTCACTGGCTGGCAGGTAACCTATGTCGCTGTACCGGTTACGACAAGTTGGTACGTTCGGTGATGAAAGCGGCGGATGTGATGGCGGAGGCCTAAGAGATGAATAAACCGGAAAAAATGACCCAATTTAAAGTCCTCGGCACCACGCCTATCCGCCCGGATGGCCTGGACAAAGTAATCGGCCGTGCGGTGTTCGCCGACGATTTCAGCCTCCCTGACATGTTGCACGGCAAGGTCGTACGCAGCCCGCATGCACATGCACGGATAAAATCTATCGATACTAGCGCCGCGGAGGCGCTACCTGGTGTGCGGGCAGTGGTAACCGGAACGGATTTCCCTAAAGTTAAACACGAGATGATCAGTCAAGGCGCCGCCGGCATGATCAACATCCGCGAAGCGTCCGAAAACTGCATGGCACAGGCTAAAGCTTTGTACGACGGACACGCCGTTGCCGCGGTGGCCGCCGATAATCCACATCTCGCAGAGCAAGCGGCTAATCTGGTAAAGGTCGAATACGAAGTTCTGCAACCGGTTATGGATGTGCGTACTTCAATGGCCGACGGAGCACCCGTCATCCATGAAGAATTAATCCCCGGCGCGTTCATTCATGCAGCCGAGCCGTTTTTACCAAACGCCGGCCGCGTGCAGATGGGCGGGGGAGATCTGGAACAAGGTTTCGCCGAAGCTGACGTGGTTCTGGAACGGGAATATACCGCGGAGACCATCCACCAAGGCTATATAGAGAGCCACGTTACGACGGTAAAATGGGACAATCCCGATTTCGTCACTGTTTGGACTGCTACGCAGGGAGCCTTTGGGCTGCGTGATCATCTAGCCGACATCATTTGCGTCCCGCAGAGCCATATAAATGTTGTCCCTCTGGAAGTGGGCGGTGGATTCGGTGGTAAGGAACGCATTTACATCGATCCGGTTGCAGCGCTGTTGTCGAAGAAGTCCGGACGCCCCGTGAAAATCGCAATGCGTCGTGACGAGGTATTACGCGCCACGGGCCCAAGTTCGGGGACCTATATCAAACTTAAGTTCGGAGTTAAAAAAGACGGTGCACTCACCGCCGCAGACATGCACCTGGCCTATGAAGCCGGCGCCTATCCTGGCGGTCCAATCTTCCTCGGTATGATTTCATCCATTTCACGTTACAACGTGCCGAACATTCAGATGAACGGCTTCGACGTCATCGTCAACAAGCCAACCATGCGCCCCTATCGAGCACCGGGCGCACCCCAGGCGTTATTTGCTGTTGAGCAGATGATGGATGAACTAGCAGGCGAACTTGGTATGGATGCCATAGAGTTCCGCCTGAAGAACATGGCCGTGACGGGCGACCGGCTGGTACCCGGAATGCCGCTGGCGCCTGTTGATACGGTAGGGTTGATGGAGAAAGTAAAAGCACATCCGCACTACAACGCTCCCTTAACCGGACCCAATCAAGGCCGCGGGCTAGCCTATTCTCTCTGGTTTAACCTCGGGGAAGCGTCAAGCGCGCGGATCCAGGTGAATCCAGATGGTTCGGTCTCATTGAGCACAGCAAGCCCGGACTTAAGCGGCACGCGCATCGCGCTTGCCATGCAGTGCGCGGAAGCCCTCGGTATCTCTGTAGACCGTGTGTCTCCAACCGTAAGCGATACCCAGTCGATTGGATTTTCATTGCCGACGGTGGGTAGCCGCACCACCTACGGGACTGGCGCAGTGGTTTGCCAGGTGGCTCAAGAGGTTTTGAAACAAATGTGCGGCCGCGCCGCGCTGCTGTGGGAAATCGACACCGATCAAGTTTCTGTGGAAGGCGGTATATTCACTAATGAAGCCGACCCCAAACAAACGATCTCTTTTCAAGAACTCGCGGAGCGGATCTTCGAAACTGGCGGACCGCTCAGCGTCAACCAAAGCGGCTCCCCAGATAGCTTCATTCCGGGGATCGCGGTCCATCTCGTCGACGTCGAAGTTGATCCGGAGACCGGTAAAGTCGATATCCTACGCTACACCGCGTTCCAGGATGTAGGCAAAGCCGTTCACCCTGATTATGTCGAGGGACAGATGCAAGGTGCAGCAGTGCAGGGGATCGGCATGGGCATCAATGAAGAATATTTCTATGACGAGGAAGGACACCTAAGGAACGCAAGCCTCCTTGATTACCGCATGCCGACCACACTCGATATTCCGATGATCGAAACGGTTATGCAGGAAACGCCGAATCCAGCGCACCCGTTCGGTGTGCGTGGTGTTGGCGAAATTGCAATCGCCCCACCACCCGCAGCAATCGCCAATGCGATCCATGACGCAACCGGTGTACGGCTGTTTTCCATGCCGATGGCACCACGTAAAGTTTGGGCAGCGATAAACGAGAAGCAATCGGCGACTTAATCAAAATACATGCCCACCGTACTAATTCCACAACCCATGCGGGATTTTACCGACGGTGAGGAACAAGTCGTGTGCGAGGGTAAAACCGTGCGCAGGCTGATTTTCGCATTGGATGAGCGTTATCCGGGAATCAAGGATGCGCTCATGACAGGCGACAAATTGAGGCCCGACATTGCTTGTGCCGTAGATGGGCAAGTAACGCAGCTAGGCGTATTACAACCCTTAAAAGAAGATAACGAGGTTCTGTTCATGCCTGCCGTAAGCGGAGGGTTGAGCCCCCATCCGGCGAAACCCATTTGACATCGCATTCGCCCCGGCCAACTTTGAGCGAGAGATGTACAGATCCGAACCGTCGGCCAGATCAGGGTTGGCGAGCTTGGTCCGCATGATTAACAAGGCCCCAGATCTGTATAGTGAGTAGGCATTTAAGCGGGTAGCACTAATCGTTACCCTTTCAAATAATCGCCGAGATCCATGCTACTCCAAACATCCGACGGCACGTCCGCCCGCTCCTCAAACGGGATCCCTACCGGTTTGGTTGCGTCGATCGCCCACTTGGTGTTCAGGTAACCACGCTCATTCCTGTCCTTGAGCGAGTGCGACGAAGGATCGAGTTCGCCTACGTAAGATTCTGGCACCATAAATATCGCTCGATCCGCCTGGGTGCGGGTGGTCACTGCCCACCAGACTTCGCTTTCATTTTCGACATCTATGTCGTCGTCGACGACCACGACCATCTTCATTAACGTGTCGGCGGCCAAGGCCGCCAGGGCGGCAATTTTGCCCTGACCATCAAAATCCTTACGCATCGAAAGGTAGGCAACGTGGCGGCAAGCGCCGGAAACGGGTAAACAAACCGCCTTAACGCCAGGTATGGCCATGCGCACGCGTTTGTAGACGACAGCTTCGCGTTGGATTTTGGCACACATATTGTGATCGCGGTGGGCGCTGAAGACATCGTGATAGATCGCGTCATTCCGGTGCGTGATGGCGGTCACGTCCATGATGTGGCCTTTACGCTCCGGCCCGTAATACCAAGGATATTCACCGAACGGTCCCTCAGATTCGCGGTCATCTACCCGCAATCGTCCTTCGATGACAAACTCGGCATGCGCCGGGACACGCACGTCTACCGTTTTCGCCTGTACGAGTTCAACCGGTTCACCCAGCACACCGCCGGTGACCGCAAATTCATCGACTCCGAAAGGAACCTTGGTCTGTGAGCTCAGGATCGCCGCCGGATGATGTCCAACAAATAATGCAATCTCGGTCGGTTTGCCTTCCTGCTCGTTTTTTGTGATCAGGCGCGCAGCTTTGGAGGCCGCACCGTAGAGCACCGCGAGTCGATTTCGGGATTTTAGTTGCAGACGAAAAATACCGAGATCGTAGGCCCCTGAATCGTGATCCTTGACGATGCATACCGCTGAGGTCAGATACGGTCCCGCGTCTTTTTCGCAATGCATGATAACGGGTAACTTGGTGAGGTCGGCTTTTCGTCCGATAAAAACATTTTCGTGGACCGGGGCCTTGCGAACCGTCTTCGACGCTTTTAATCGGTCCTCCTTGGCTAGATAGCCTTCAACGCGGTTATCGGCATCGATCCCGAACGCCAAAGCCAACCTGTTGCTACTGGCAAACAAATTCGATACCACAGGGAACTTGCTGCCCTTTACCTTGTTAAAGAAGACGGCCGGATATCGATTTTCATCCTGCAACTTCCGCAACACCGCCGGCAACTCAAACTCTGGATCTACCTCGCGATCGACATAGCAGACCTCCTCGGGAAGCTTGCTTTCCAGCTCAGCAAGAAAGGAGCGGAGATCTTTGGGCATCGGCGTAGGCTTCCCAGTAGGGCGACTGGTGATTGTATCTTTAGTCCCGTTGCATAGCACTGGCGTATTGGAACAGCTATTCTCTCCGCGCTTCGCGAGCAAATCTAATGAACACAGACGACGACTCACAGAAACTCGGTCCCATCTGGCTCGCCCCAGGTATTAGCCCGTTGAACGCATTGACTTTTCTGTTCGTTGGTCTGATCGGCATTTGCATGATGGCTTATATCAACTTCGCCCAGCCTTATCTGTTCTCCGTAAACCTGAGTGTTCCGGAGGACCAACGCGGCAGGCTGGCGGGGCGACTAGTGTTCTGGTCGGAAACCGTATTAATCCTACTTGCCGGCGTAATTGGCGCACTATCCGACCGGATCGGGCGGCGAACTGTCACTACAATCGGGTTCCTCGTAATTGGGATCGGTTATGCACTCTACCCATTTGCGAATTCGGTAACACAGCTATTTTTGTTTCGAACCGTCTTTGCGATTGGCTCAGCGATCATACTGACCATGCTTTTCGCCATCATGGCGGACTACCCGCAAAACCGTTCCAGGGGAAAGCTTGCCGCCGCAATCGCGATGATGAGTGGGCTGGGCATCATGTCCATCGTCTATATGGTGGGAGACTTACCAGTACGCTTTGTGCAAGGCGGCGTATCTGAACTTCAGGCCGGACGCTATACGTTTCTTACTGTCGCCGGGATTTGCATCCTCAGCGCCGGGATCGTTGCCGTGGGACTTAAGGGCGGCCGGCCAGCCGGTATGTCGAACCAATACCCATTACTTGAATTTATCCGCATCGGTCTTCGTGCCACCCGCAACCCCAAAATAGCACTAGCATTCGGCTCTTCGTTCGCCGCGCGTGCCGACATGATCGTTGTTGGGACCTTTTTTGCGTTGTGGTTAGAGCAGGTAGGCACCGGGATCGGCTTGACTTCCGGTGAAGCGCTCGCACGGGTGGCGACTTTGTACATCGTGCTGCTAGGCAGCGCCCTGGTGTGGGCACCGTTTCTCAGCTATCTCACCGATCGTTTGACCCGCGGCAACGCCGTAGTGTTCGGTGTAACACTCGCGACGGCAGGCTTCATGTCGATCGGATTTATCACCGATCCGTTGAGCTCCATCATGTTTCCCGCTACGGTCCTGCTGGGCATAGGTCAGTCGAGTGCCATCGTGACTTGCGAAGCCCTGATTGGTGAGGAAGCGCCAGCGGAAAATCGGGGCGCGATCATGGGCATATTTTCGTTGTCGGGCGGTGTCGGCGTACTAGCGATCAGTCTGGGCTCTGGGGCACTCTACGATCAGTGGTCCCCAGCCGGACCGTTCGTGCTGATGGGCTCTTGCAACCTGCTTATTTTGATATGGGCCTTGGCGGTGCAACGCAGTTCCAAACAAAGCTTGTAGCAGACAGACAATTAGCTCATGCATTGTGTGCACTGCAACCATTCCTGCCCGTCGCAGTTTTGACGCGGCACCGTCGGTAGATCCGGCTTTCTCGACCTGGAGGCTGCCGCTACAACCTTCGATTCGCCCGGCTGCAAACCATTGTGCAAACAATCTCACTCTTCGGTACCATTGCGGCCCCACGACCTGAGAGGTGAGCGTCCGTGCCCAACAAAGACTTACGTGACTGGATTGACGAGCTCGACAGCGCCGACCAGTTGCGCCGCATCACCGGCGCCGATCGGGAAGAAGAAATCGGCGGGATAGTCGATCTACATATGCGCGAGATGACCAACCCCGCCGTGCTGTTCGACGACATCCCGGGTTATCCACAAGGCTATCGGGTACTCGCAAATATCTTGACTTCAGTGCCGCGGATCAGCATCGCCATGGGACACCCCCCCAACACTTCAGAGATCGAACTGGTTAACTACTGGCGTAGCTATATGAAGGATCAACCGTTGATCGCGCCCATTGAAGTATCCACTGGTGCGATCATGGAAAACGTGGCAGAAGGCAATGCTATCGACATCACCAAGATCCCCACGCCGCGCTGGCATGAGCACGACGGTGGTTACTATATAGGTACTGCATGCATGGTAATCACCAAGGACCCTGATACCGACTGGATAAATTACGGCGCCTACCGCATCCAGTCGCACGATACCGACACCGCCTCGGTGATGACCTCCAAAGGCAAGCACGGCAATATCATCATCCGCAAATATCACGAACGGGGCGAACCATGTCCAATCGCTGTAGTCGCAGGTTCGCATCCAGCTCTATTCATGGTGGCCGGCCTTGAAATGCCCTACGGAAAAAACGAATACGACTGCGCTGGCGGCATGCTAGGAGAGGCCGTCGAAGTTATCAAAATGCCGAAAACTGGATTACCGGTTCCGGCCAATGCGGAAATTGCGTTCGAGGGTTATATTCATCCAGAAGATATGGTCGATGAGGGACCTTTGGGTGAATGGACTGGTTACTACGCAGGCGGCGCCAACAAGGAACCGGCAATACGGATTGAAACTTTCATGCATCGCGACAACCCGATCCTGCTCGGCGCCATACCGGCAGTACCACCCAACGACGACGCCTTCTATCGCGGCACCTACCGATGCGGTGCGGTATGGAATCAGCTGGAGGCGGCCGGCGTGCCGGAGATCAAAGGTGTCTGGGCGCACGAAGCTGGAGGCAGTCGGATGTGGCTGACGGTTTCCATCAAGCAGATGTACGGCGGACATTCCAAGCAAGCTGGGCTGATCGCATCACAATGCCATGCGGGCGCATACGCCAATCGTTGGGTGATTGTAGTCGATGACGATATCGACCCAGCCAACATGAATGACGTGCTGTGGTCTATGTGTACCCGCTGCGATCCGCGTGAAGATGTGACACTTTTGCACGGTGCCTGGAGCACACATTTGGACCCAATGGCTTACAGCCGCGATGACCCTCGTAACTCACGGGTAGTTGTCGACGCCTGCAGACCGTTCAAACGCCGTGACACATTCCCCATCGTCGCACGAAACAGCAAAGCACTTGACGAAAGACTGCATGAGAAGTTCGGTGACTTCCTGCCGAATTGACGCGATACCATGAGCAAAAGGATCTGGGACGACTTTCTCACTGCCCGTGACCGCGAGGTTTTTACTGCTGCTGGTTATGGCGCTCTAGCTGGTGGCGGCACACGTCCCGCTCTGCTGGTGATCGACGTCAATTATAATTTCTGCGGAGAGCGGCGCGAACCGATAATTGACTCCGTTAAGTCCTGGCGGAACTCTTGCGGAGAGGATGCCTGGGACGCCCTACCTCATATCAGCATGCTAATCGACCGCTGCCGCGCCAAAGAGATCCCCATCATTTACTCGACGAGTCTCGTCCGCACGGATGGCTGGGACAAGGGCGCGTGGGGATTTAAGAATGCACGTACCGACGAGGATGCCACGGCCAATCCAGTGCGGCAAAGCGCACGTGATGCTAACGACATAATGGACGAGATCGCACCGGGACCACGGGACATCGTAATCCGTAAATACAAACCCAGCGTTTTCTTCGGAACGCTTTTGCAGGGGTTTTTGAACGATCTCGGCGCAGACTCATTAATCGTCACAGGCACAACCACTTCTGGATGCGTAAGGGCGACCGTAGTCGACGCGTTCAGTAACAACTTACGCTGTACCGTTGTCGAAGAAGGTTGCTTTGATAGATCTCAGGCTTCGCATGCCCTGAGTTTATGTGACATGCACGCGAAATACGCGGATGTGGTTTCCATGGCGGATGCGCTAGCCTATATCGAAACGATCGAGGCGACATATAATCTTCCATCGGGAAAACCATTAGCATAACGGTAAGCGAGGGATCCCTCCTCCCATCGGGAGAAGGAGAGCATGGGGGGTGTGCAGTCATGGCGGTTAAAGCCAGCGAAACAAAATCCAGCCGACGACCAACCGGTCCATATCTTGATGCGGCATGGGGCTTGAAAAACCATTGGTACCCGGGCGTGTTCAGTCATGAGTTGCCGGAAGACGGTGTCCAGGGTATTCAGATCTGTGGGCAACCGATCTTACTGCGGCGCACGAAAGGGAAAGTTTACGGGCTCTCCGATCGATGCATCCACCGCGGTGTGCGCATGTCCAAGCGCCCGACTTGCTTAACCGATTCGACGATAACTTGCTGGTACCACGGCTTTACTTACGATCTTGCCAACGGCAAGCTCGTGTCCATCGTCGCTGCGCCCGACGACAAGTTGATCGGCAAGGCCCGGATCAGGACGTTTCCGGTCGAAGAATACAAAGGTATCGTGTTCGTGTTTGTCGGTGATGAAGACTATGCGCCCTTACCAGCGCTGACCGACGACCTGCCGATGGCGGTGCCTGATGACTACGAGTTTCGCGCCCCGCACCTTCTCGATGACGACGTAGTGCTCAAGGGGATACACCGCACCGGCCAAGCGAATTGGCGACTCGCCTGCGAAAACGGATTTGACGTGGGTCATGTATTGATCCACCAAGACAATGCCTTAGTGCTAGCCCGCAACGCGGCCCTGCCGCTAGGCTATAAACCATTGTCCAACGAAGCGTACCGGGTAATTGAAGGCGATGGGCCCAAAGGTCTGATCAACGACTTTGGTAGCGAGCATTTCGATCTAGTATTAGAAAATAAAGAACTGAATATCTCCTCGGGCACCTCACGTTACTTCGGCATACGCACGTCTGTGTTCCTACCAGGTGTTCTAATGGTCGAAAATTTTCCCGAACTCGGTGCTACTCAATTCGAATGGTACGTTCCCATCGATGAGCACACTCACACGTATTGGCAAGTAGTGGCCGCAAATTGTCCCGATGATGAGGCTCGCAAGAACTTCGATTTCAAATACAAAAATCTGCACGAGCCGTTGGCACTTCGAGATTTTAATGATCACGATCTGTTCGCACGTGAGGCGATGCAACCCTTTTACGCCGAACAAAACGGCTGGGAAAACGAAGTCCTTTGCAGCCTCGACACCCCGGTCGTCACCTGGCGACGCATCGTCTCCAAACACCACCGCGGCATCCAACCCCCCCCT
>CAZBOQ010000010.1:0-8933 GCA_964493555.1 uncultured Gammaproteobacteria bacterium
GTTATTGCCGAGCCTGGGGTGGCGCGAAAGTCGATCGGGAAGTGGATAACATGGTCGCCAGGGCAGTCGGAACGTTTGAGAGCGATCTTGGTTGTGTAGTGCAAGAAATCGAGTGCGAATGGCCGAACCTGCTTACTGCTATGCGCACACTAATTGTGGTCGATGCTGATCTTGGTGCTATGCGCACGTTGGTCGAAAAACACAGCGAACGCTTGTCGCCGCCGATCATTGCATTGATGAACATGGATTGGACCGCGGAGATGCTTACTGACGCGATTACTTCTCGCAAAGCGATCGTGAACAACATGGCAAGACTCATGACAGATTTCGATTTTCTGCTGACGCCGACCATTCATGTGTTGCCGCCGGCCGCGGACAAAGCGCACGGCGCTGAGGATATTGAACGGCCGCTGCCGTTTATGACCTGCGTTGCTAACATGACCGGTCAGCCAGCAGTATCGTTGCCGGCAGGGTGGACGGCAAGTGGTTTGCCCGTCGGTCTGCAGATCATAGGCCGTCATTTGGCGGATACCGACGTGCTTGCGCTTTCTGCTGCCTACGAGCGCGCGCGTCCGTGGCAAGAGCGTTGGCCACCGGTGTAATGGACGTTTGTGCCGGTCTGTAGTGGTTATCTGTTTCCAGCACATTTTAGACTCGTTTTAAGATTGAGCGAGCCAAAGATTGAGGAGGAGTTATCGAGATGAGTACCGAAACGGGAAGAGGTTTGGTTGAGGATGCTGGCGTACTGATCATCGGCGGCGCTGGTGGTATTGGATTCGCGACAGCCGAACGCTTCGCGCGCGAGGGTGGGCGGGTGATGATTGCCGACCTTGCTCTGGATGCTGCTCAACTAGCGGCGGAGAAGCTTCGTGACTCAGGTGCGGAAGCCGAAGCGGTGATGATCGATGTCCGCGATTCAGACAGTGCGGTGGCGGCTGTGGCGGCAACCGTCCAAGCTTGGAGTCGTCTTGATTGTGCCTTTAACTGCGCCGGTTGGGAGGGGACCAGCCAACCGGCCGCAGTAGTTGCAGAACAAGACTGGCTCACAATGATCGATATCAAATTGAACGGCGTGTTTCGAGGTGTGCAGGCGCAGCTTGCGCAGATGCAGAGCCAGGGCAGCGGCAGTATAGTCAACATGGCCGGTACATTCGGATTGGTCGGAGTGGCTAATCATGCTTCCTATTGTGCGGCCGCGCACGGTGTCCTAGGTCTTACCAAAGCGGCGGCGCTTGAGATTGCAGACCAGGGAATTCGCATCAATGCGGTGTGTCCACACGCAGTCGACGCGCCGATGTTGCACCGAATGATGGGGGGTGAGGAGGAGGCGAGGAGAATCTTCAGCGAGTTGCTTGCAATCGGCCGGGTCTGCACGCCGAACGAAGTGGCGGAAGCGGTAGTCTGGCTAAGTTCGGACCGCTCCTCGTTTGTAAATGGTACGACGCTTACACTTGATGGTGGTGGTTAGGCGGTCTTTAGTCCGAACACTCCTCGCCAGTTCATTGTGGCATTATCCGAGGATACGGCGGCTGAGGTCTGTGACGGCGAAATGGGGCGTTTGCCAGCCGCGGATTAAAGGTCATGTACGATAAATACACAGATGCCCTAAGGGGAAAAAATCATGGCATTAGTAGAGCCACTGAAACGAGAGGAAGCTCCCGAGCTCGAGGACCATTTCAAAGTCTGGGAGGAACGCATGGGCTATCTACCGGATCCGCTGATGGCGATGGCTCGAAAGCCGAAAATAGTACGGGCAATGGCGCAACTCTCGGAAGCGGTACACAACGATTGCACGCTTCCGCCGGATGTGCGTGGATTGGTCGGACAGATCGCGAGTAAAGTCCACGGCTGCATGTACTGCCTTGCCCATACGGCGGCTAATTCAGAGCGATATGGTGTGTCGCTGGAGAAGATCGATGCGGTGTGGGAGTTTGAAACCAGTCCTTTGTTCACCGAAGCGGAGCGGGCTGCGCTGCGTTTCGCGGTTGCCGCGGCAACCGTGCCCGACGTCGTCACCGACCAGATAGTCACTGATCTTAAGAGTCACTACGATGATACCGAAATCATCGAAATCATGGGCATCCTCTGCTATTACGGTTGGTGGAATCGATGGAATCCGGCGATGGCTACACGCTTAGAGGCTTTGCCTCGCGAGTTCGCAAGCCGAAATCTTGATCCATCACAATGGAATATCGGTAAACACGGGTCCTGACGCCATGGATTCCGAGGGGCATGTCTCGCGGCGTTCACTATTGCGTTTTATTGCCGCGAGCCCATTGTTTCCGTTCCTGGGATTTCCGGCGTCAGTGGCAGCGAACTCGGAGCCTTTGGCGCTGGGACCGGACTCGCTGGTTTCGGTCGAAGATGCGGTCAATGTATTCGACTTTGAGATCTCTGCCCGTCAAACTCTTCCACCAGCTCATTACGGCTACCTTGCCAGTGGCGTGGACGGCGACGAAACTTTGCGCGCAAATCGCGAAGGATTTGAAAGATTTGATTTGCGCGCCCGGCGCCTGGTCGATGTCTCGAAGATCGATATGAGCGTCGAGCTGTTGGGTCAAAGGTGGGATACGCCGATTGTACTGGCGCCAGTGGGAAGCCAGAAGGCGTTCCATCCCGAAGGGGAGTTGGCAGCCGCCCGTGCTTCGAATGTCAAGGGTTGTCATCAAATCCTGTCCACAGTGACGACCACTGCGGTAGAAGCCGTCAACACTGAGCGCACGCGTCCAGTTTGGTATCAGCTTTATCCCAGCGACACTTGGGAGATCACCAAGGCACTGGTTCATCGGGCGGAGGCGGCCGGTTGCGAGGTGCTGGTTCTGACAGTGGATCTTCCGGTCGGCAGCAATCGTGAAACATTTGAGCGCTACGTAGGCAAGGACACGCGTGATTGTTCCTTGTGTCACGAGGTCGGCGGGGACGACCCAGATCCTATGAACTACCCACTTGGGCGGCTCCTGCGGAAACCCATGTTTCAGGGACTCGATATGCGTGAGGTGACTTTCGATACCTCGAGTCTGACCTGGGACTTTATTCGCCGGCTTAAAGATCTGACCGAGATGAAAGTAATGCTGAAAGGCATTGTGAGAGATGACGATGCGCAGCGATGCCTGGACGTTGGGGCGGATGGCATCATCGTCTCGAATCACGGTGGACGGGCCGAGCCCAGTGGTCGTAGCACGATCGAAAGTCTTCCAGAGATCGTGAACGTGGTTCGCGGGCGCATCCCGGTACTAGTGGATAGTGGATTTCGTCGAGGCACCGACATCCTAAAAGCGCTGGCCCTGGGCGCGGACGCAATCTGCATCGGGCGTCCGTACATTTGGGGCATGGCGACGTTCGGTCAAGAGGGGATCGAGGCGGTGCTCGATATTCTGCGCGCGGAACTTCGCTTGGCCATGCAGTTGCACGGCGTTTCGTCGCTTGCAGATCTCGATCGTTCCTTTGTCACTGGCTGATTAGCCGAAAGTAATTAGAGGGGGTACTGTGGCTAGAAGAATGGAACAACCGCTGTTGCTATGTGGCAGTCTGGCAGGGGATACGGTGTATGAGGTGATGCAACAATGGGGGAGTGCGTTGGGCGGCCGAATCGCGGCACTGCCCGACGGCGAAGTCGGTTATCGCAGTCAGTGGACCGAGTATCTTGCACATAGTGTGCTGGATGGACATGCTGGGCTCCAGACCGTCGTTCGACCACCACCGTTTGATCCCAACGATCCCGATGACTGGCGCGGTCCGGACGGTGGCTGGATAGGCCTCGCCTATGACGAAGAGTGGAAATTCCGTGTCATCGAGGGCACGCACAACTTCCGCTTCGAACGGCTCGGTTATGCGGATGCGGCCCTCGAGTCGTATGCTGAATTTATTAAATTACGCGACAACGGTGAGATCTCGCCCAAGGTGCGTTTTCAGGTCTGTATTCCGACGCACGACAGCGGCCTGCGCTGGTTTCTGACGTCGGCGGCTGACTTCGAATTGCTCTGGGCGCCCTATACCGACGTCGTTAAGCGTGAATTGGACACAATCTGCGCGTCGATACCGCCGAAGGATCTGCTCGTTCAATGGGACGTATGTGCAGAAATACTCGGCTACGATCCCGAGGGTCGCAAGTGGTTTGATTGGGAATCCGACGGTGAGCCGCTCGATCGTTACGCTGAATCTATAGCGGCGCTCTCTCCCCACGTGCCCGATGAGGTGTTGCTTGGCGTTCATCTGTGCTACGGCAGCTTTCGGAATCAGCACCTGGTAGAACCAGGCGATCTGAGCTATGCCGTCAACATGGCGAACGTGTCGGTCAAGCACGCTGGCCGGCGCATCGACTTCGTGCATATGCCAGTGCCGATCGATCGCGATGATGATGCCTACTATGCGGCGCTCGGCAAGCTGGAGATCGCTGAGACGAAACTCTACTTGGGATTGCTGCACGCCGACGGCGTAGAGAGCAACGTCCGTCGCGTCGATGCGGCGCGTCGTTATGTGCAGGGTTTTGGTGTGGGCACGGAGTGCGGTTTAGCGCGGTGGCCGCGTGCGGAAATACCGCTGATGATCGATATACATCGCAATGTTGCCGACGTTCTATAGTTTGCTAATAACCCCTCGGGGCCCTAAATCTGTCCCAAAGGGGAGAAGCGCGCTGTGTTTCGGCGGATTGTGCTGCGGTGCATCTGCCGGCGGTGTTTGGTATTATTGATAATTGGCCGTCCAGAGGGAGGAGTGTCGCATGCTTCAGTTACCCAATAAGTTTCGTCTCGGTTTTCAGAATTTAATTGTTATAAGTGCCGTAACCTTGATGCTGCCATGTGTGGTGGCCGCACAGGTGTTGGAGGAGGTTGTCGTTACGGCGCAAAAGCGTGAGCAGAACGTGCAGGATGTTGGTATTGCTATCACCGCGTTCACCGGGGCACAGCTTAAAGAATTGCGTATGACCGAGAGCACGGATGTTGCCTACATGAGTGCTGGAGTGTTTGTCTCAGGTAGCAGTGCAGGACAGACTCGCGAGTTCAGCATTCGTGGCGTCACCCAGAACGACTTCTCGGATTTCGCTGAAAATCCGAATGCAGTGTATGTTGACGAGGGCTACATTGGTTTCCGCCAGGGTGGTGTGTTCGCAGCTTTTGACATCGAACGGGTCGAGATCCTGAAGGGCCCCCAGGGGACGCTGTTCGGGCGGAACGCTACTGGTGGTGCTATTGCCTACCACAGTCGTAAACCTACTGAGGAAACTGAGGGTTATCTGGATTTGACCTATGGTCGTGAGAACACGGTCAATGTTGAAGGTGCAATCAGTGGCAGTCTCACGGATCGCGTGCGCGGTCGTCTGTCGGGTATGTACAAGCGCCACGATTCGATACTAAACAATCTGTTCCCCTTTGAGGCGCCGTCTAATCCAGCCGGTCCCGGTAGCGCCGAGTGGTTTGGGTCTGCTACTAGTGACGCGACTGACATATGGAATGATGACCAATGGGCATTACGTGGCCAGTTGGAGTTCGACGTCTCTGACAGCGTGCAGTTGCTGGTTTCGGGTTTCGCCGGACGCGCGCGGATCAGTACTTCCCCCAACCAGGTCATCGCGACGACGGCGGTGCGGGACGCAAACGGCAGCACTGTTAACGCTATCTTTTCTCGAGACGATCCGCTTGGCTGCGAAGTGCTCTCGACAGCCGGTGGTTGTGCTCCCCCTGTCAATCTGACTGACGGGGAGTTTTTCCCGGGACCGGCCTTCGGCTTTGGTGCGTCGGATAACGTGCGCCCCGTGCAGGGCGGCGACTTCTTTGGCCACATCGATCCTGATGGGCGCGAAGGCTTTGACTTTTCCAGTGATATGACCTCTGAAGATTTCAATCGGAATGAAACCGAGGGTGTTACAGCGAAGATTACGTGGGATATCAGCGAAAACATGACGCTGACTTCGGTTTCGCACTACATGCACTTTCTGATGCGGGAATCGATCGACGTCGAGGGTTCACCGGTCTCCCAAGGCGCTATCTCGCGGGATACGACCGCCGATAACTTTGCGCAAGAGTTGCGGTTGACGGGTGAGGTTGGTCGGGTCAATTACGTCGCTGGTTTGTACTATCTGTGGATGGAGACTAATGACCGGAACGCATTCGATTTTTCCGAGGGGGGGCCGCTTACGACCGCCTTGACGCCGGTTATTTTGGGCGGTCCATTTGCCGCACCACTTTTTCAGCCGGGTGGTCCTGCCTACCCGGGGGCTGTTGCGTCCAACAACAGCGTTGATCTGACGACAAACTCCTACTCTATTTTTGGTCAAACGGACATCACTCTAACGGATGAGTTCACACTCATCTTAGGTGCCCGGGTGGTATTCGAAGATAAGAATTACTCCTTCGTAAACGAGTTTTATGGAAACTTGGACGATTTCCGGGTTGAGTTCGATAATCGTGTCCCTCTCCCAATCGAGTTCGCTCCGTTCGAAGACACTACGAGCAATACACTTTGGACGGGTAAGGCTCAGATCAATTTCAGGCCCAATGACGACTGGTTGTTGTATGCAGGCGTGAATCGCGGTGTAAAAGCTGGCAGTTTTAATGGTCCTGTAAACGCAGGTCAGGCGCGCTTGACCGATGAGCAATTTCCTTACGATTCTGAGGTATTGCTCGCCTACGAGGGCGGATTCAAGGCAACCTTGTTCGAAGGGAGCACACGGTTGAATGTTAGCGCGTATTATTACGACTACAGCGATTACCAAGCATTTCTGTTTGTTGGTGCGTCCGGCGCTATTTTTAATAATGACGCAAATTACAAGGGCCTAGAAATAGAGTTGCTCACGAGCCCTGTAGACAACTTTACATTTATGTTCAACGCATCCTATGTTGATGCTGAGATAGAGGACCTAGCGGTCGCACCCGGTGTGTTGAGAGACGTAGAACCAGCCTTTACCCCGGCGGTGCAGTTCAGCGGTTTGGCACGGTATGAGTGGCCTAACTCAGTGGCCGGTGGCACCGTTGCAATACAGGCCGAAGCCGACTATGCGTCGCATCGTTTTCAGAACATCCGGAACTTCAATGCCCAGAAAATGCCGCCATACGTCATTGGTGATGTGCGAACGTCGTGGGTTAGCGCCGACGAACATTGGGAACTCTCCGCTTTTGTCGAGAATGTTGCGGATGAGCGTGCCATTTTCACGGGATTTGATTTGTCGACGCTATGCGGCTGTACCTCTGAGGGGTTCTACAAACCACGTTGGTGGGGTATCGGGGCGCGTTACAATTTCTTCTGATACTCAAAGCGTATGAACCGGCTGAAAATGCCCACCGTGAGGTGGGCATTTTTTTAGTCAGCGGTTGCTCCTATCGGGGAAGTTCGGGTCGGGAAGCGTATGAATAGGATAGCGATCCCGCACAGGATAAACGGCGCGCTGAACAGCATCAAGATCGTCGCGCGCGAAAAGAGGTCCAGCAAAACGCCGGCAATGTAGGGACCTAGGAAGGCGCCGAAACGTCCGGCACCCATTCCCCAGCCGATACCGGTCGCGCGGAGCTCCGTTGGGTACAAGCGTGCGGCGACGGCGACCATGCCGACCAAGCCGGCCTGGCTGAAAAATCCTAACGAGCCAATGATGAGAAGCAGCCCGGCAAGCGGCGGTGTAAGTATTCCGAAACAAATCATCAAAACAGTCGAGGCAACTTGGAACGCTAGCAGCGCTCGGAGCAGCGGCAGGCGAGTACCGAGAGCACCAAGGAATATGATCCCGGCGAATCCACCGAAGTTGTATATGGTGCCGGCCCAAATGGCCTGTTTCAACGCGAATCCGGTTTCTCCGACAAGCTTGGGAACCCAGCCGAGCAGAAGATAGACTGTTGCGTAGACCATAAAAAACGCTATCCAACAGCTAAGTGTGGACGTCCGCCGGATCGGCGCGAGAAGATTGCTTACGCCCAGTCCCGACCGTTGCTCGACGGCCACCTTAGGTAGTTCAGATAGCAATGGCCGACCGAGCCGTGGCAGGATCCGATTTGCGTGTTCCAGAGCGCCAGGTGGTCGCCGTTTCAGCAGAAACTCAAGGGATTCCGGCAGCAGTAGATAGGCGAGTGGGAGCATTATGGCGGTCGCCAAGCCGGCCGCCATAAACATGGTCCTCCAGCCGTATTCAGGGATTATCCAGGCAGCAACCACCCCGGTACAGACCGCACCGACGGCGTAGCCCGCGCCGATGATCAAAACGACGAAGTCACGGTATTTCGGTGGTGAGTATTCGGCTGCAATGGTTGAGAGGGTGGGGCCAGCTGCACCCACTCCGAGTCCGGCGACAAACCGTAATACAACCATTTGGGTTACGTCGGTCGCGAAAGCGGAAAGCACGACTGCGGCGGCGATCCCGGCGATTGCAACGAGAATGGTCTTGCGCCGTCCGACGATGTCGGCGAACGGTGCTAGCAGAAAGGAGCCAACTGTCATGCCGAAGACCCCCGCGGCGAAGATGCCCCCGTATACCTTACCGGGGATACCCCATTCCGTGGTGATCTGGGAGGCAGCATAAGCGACGACGAGCACATCCATGCCGTCTAGCATTTGTATTACAAAACAGATGCTTATGGCGATTATCTGAGCGGGCTTTATTCTTTCGGATTCACCAGTCATTTTTGTACCAAGCTACCTTTTCGTCGTTAGTTATAGAAAAACGCCAATGCTTTGAAGGGGCAATGTGGTGTGTGACAGCACGACTATTCGATTTGCAAGGCGCAGGCCTTGTTCAGTTCGTCTTAATACGTCGTGCCGCTCAGCGGCGATTACCGTATGACTGGCTTCGTCGCCGCGTCCGTAATAAAGCAAGAGATTGGATTTTACTTCGATGTCGCTATTATTCCTTGGGACGCAGCGCAGGTTGCCTATCAGCCGGCGAGTGCGCGAGGGTGGATCTTCACCCCAGGCGGTTTGGTTTGCAAACGTGCTACGCGGCTTTTAAGCGT
>CAZBOQ010000011.1:0-18693 GCA_964493555.1 uncultured Gammaproteobacteria bacterium
GCCGATTTACTGCTGAGGGTGTTACCGAGATCGATTACAAAGATCTTACGACTTTGAAGGCATATGTCACCGAAACCGGCAAGATTGTCCCGAGCCGCGTATCCGGTACCAAAGCGCGCTATCAACGTCAATTGGCTATCGCGATAAAGCGGGCACGTTATCTTGCCCTGCTCCCGTATAGTGATTCGCACTGACGTAACGCTGGATCCATCTCCGCCGAGCATCGCGCGATAAACTCGATGCAACCGTTAGCCGAGTTTGTGATGCGTGGGCGTTGGCATGCTAGCGTTGTGGTTGGTTGTTTTGCCGCGATCGGGTGGTTTCTAGCGATCCTCTCTCCGATGCAGCCACTACTATTGCTGTTCGCAATCGGACTGGGCTTCTTGAGTTCAGCGGCCTTGAGTCTCAGTGTGCTACGGAGGGGAGCTCGTGAAGGTTGCGTGGTGCTGGTGTTCGCGATCTGCATTTGGATGGCGCTTTTTACCACACTCAAGGTAGGTCTCGACACAGCTGCGGTAACCGTGCCGATCTGGGTGACGATTTGCGCCGCCTCGATGGTCTTGCGTACGACCTCCTCGCAGGGTGCAATGCTCGTGTCGATTGCAGCCCTAGTCGGTTGCGCAGTCGCAGTCAGTTATCTGACCTTAGGCGATTTGTCTGATTGGCTGGAACAACAGGTCACCGAGAACCCTGAACTTATGAAAGCGATGGCGGGATCGGGTTTGACCGAGAAGCAGGCCAGGATACAACTACGAATGATGCCTTTCGCTATGACGGTTATCGCAACTTTCGGCATCGTCGCCACGACGCTGTTAGGTAGATGGTGGCAATCGTTGCTCTATAATCCCGGCGGATTCCGCCAGGAATTTCACTCTCTGCGCTTGCCCCGCGGAATGTTGGGCCTGTTTGCCGTTCTTTTGTTGACGCAAGTAATTGGGGGGGAGGCTGCGCTAGAGGTCCTAGCGGTTCTATTGGCGCTCACTGGTGTTTTGTATCTGTTTCAAGGTCTTGCAGTGATGCATTTTCGAACACTAAACGGCGGTCTGTCTCAGTTCTGGTTAGTAGGGCTTTACGCATTTCTATTTTTGGCAACGATGCTTACTGTGCCACTGATAGTCCTTACCGGGGTAAGTGACGCGATTTTTGATCTGCGGCGTGAGATAAAGTCGTAGGTGTTCCCATAAGTTTCTTCGGAGATCTTAGCGATGGAAGTGATACTACTCGAGAAAGTGCATAAACTTGGCAACCTTGGTGATACGGTTAACGTCAAAGCTGGGTACGGCAGAAATTATCTGGTACCGAGCCAAATGGCTGTGCCTGCGACTGAAGAAAACCGGACCAAGTTCGATGCAAGACGAGCTGAGCTTGAGCTCGCACAGGCGACAACGTTACAGCAAGCTCAATTGCGTGCCGCTACGCTCGCAAACGCGGTAATTACAGTTGCCGCAAGAGCAGGCAGTGAGGGGCGTTTGTTTGGTTCTGTGGGAACCTCGGATATTGCTGAGGCGCTATTCATCGCTGGACATGAGGTTGCGCGTAAGGAAGTGCGGCTGCCCCAGGGGTCGCTTCGTGAAGTGGGCGAGCATCCGGTGGAGTTACATTTGCACCCAGATGTGGACGCGCAAATAACGGTAAACGTCGTCAGTGAAGACGAGCAAACGTCGGATTCCTGAGAACATTTCAATTCCCATTTTACTCTTGCGGCGCCCGGGTTAGGATGCATCCATGGAGGAAGCAGCACTAGCGAAACGCAAGGAGACCGGTGCCACCGACGCGTTGAAGGTGCCGCCGCATTCCATCGATGCCGAACAGGCTGTGCTCGGCGGTTTAATGCTGGACAACGAGGCGTGGATCCACGTTGCCGAGCGTGTCGGCGAACAAGACTTTTACCGCAACGACCATAAATTCGTTTTTCATTCCATCGAATCGTTGGCGAACGAGGGTAAACCTTACGATGTTGTTACGCTTGCAGAATGGTTGGAGCAAAACGAGCAACTCGAACAAGCCGGCGGATTAAGTTTTCTTGCAAACCTTGCGAATAACACGCCGACCAGCGCGAATATCGTCGCTTACGCTGATATCGTGCGTGAGCGTTCCGTGCTTCGACAGCTTATTCGCGCTGGTACTGATATCGCCAACAGCGGTTATCGCACAGAAGGGAAGACTAGTGCGCAGTTGCTCGATACGGCTGAACGAGTGGTCTTCGAAATCGCGGACCAACATGCGCGGAGCCGAGCCGGGTTTCGTGTAGTAAAGGATTTGTTGGTCGGTGCGCTGGATCGTATCGACACTTTGTTCCAACTTGACAATCCGATCACTGGTGTTGCGACGGGATGGGAGAGGTTCGATGACAAGACCTCCGGTCTGCAGCGGGGGGATCTGATCATCGTTGCCGGACGCCCGTCAATGGGTAAAACCGCGTTCGCTGTTAACATCGCGGAGAATGCAGCTATAAAGCACCAGCTTCCCGTAGCTATTTTCAGTATGGAAATGTCGGGCGAACAGCTAGCGATGCGGATGATGTCGTCGCTCGGTCGGATCGACCAGCACAAAGTTCGGACGGGCAAGCTCGAAGACGCCGATTGGCCACGGTTAACGTCGGCGGTGGAGATGTTGTCGGGTACCAAAATGTTTGTCGACGATACTCCAGCGTTGACGCCTAGTGATCTGCGCGCTCGGTGTCGACGGATCTCCCGAGAACATGGCCTAGGTTTGGTTGTTGTGGACTATTTGCAACTAATGCAGGTTCCCGGAACCAAAGAAAACCGGGCCACGGAGATATCAGAGATTTCTCGCAACCTCAAAGCACTTGCCAAAGAGTTAGATGTTCCAGTTGTGGCACTTTCTCAGCTCAATCGGTCGTTAGAGAGCCGAACCGACAAGCGACCGGTAATGTCTGATTTGCGGGAGTCAGGCGCAATCGAACAGGATGCCGACGTGATTGTATTTATTTATCGCGACGAGGTGTATGACGAAGATACTACCGAAAAAGGTAAGGCGGAGATAATTATAGGTAAACAACGGAACGGTCCGATTGGCAAGGTGAAGCTTGCGTTTCTGGGCCAGTATACGAGCTTTGAGAACTTGGCCGCTGACGAGTATGCCCCTGGGGATTATGAATGACGCGACCCGCTTGTGTCGTTGTCAGCAGACACGCAGCTAAAGCTAATCTTCAACGAGTTCGCGAACTCGCGCCCAGCTCACGAGTTATGGCCGTAGTCAAAGCCGATGCCTACGGACATGGGTTAGTACGTATTGCCGAGGCTTTGGGTTCGGCTGATGCCTTCGGTGTCGCTTGCCTTGAGGAGGCCGTGGCGCTGCGCGACGCGGGCATTGAAAATCCGGTAGTGCTCTTGGAAGGACCGTTTTCAGCTGAGGAGTTGCAGGTTGCTGCACAGCTCGGGCTTGAAACCATAGTGCATAATGAAATGCAGCTCAGTCTGCTGGAACGCACTCCAATCAAAGGCGATATCAAGATTTGGCTCAAGATTGACACTGGTATGCATCGTTTGGGCTTCGACCCTCCTGCGGTAGCCGATGCCTACCGGCGGTTGTGCGAATGCGATGCGGTGGCCGATGTGCCACGATTGATGACTCACTTCGCGCAGGCGCATGAGTCAGATCGTGCGGCCGTTGCGTTACAGCTGGCGGTATTTGAGGAAGTTACCGCGGGTCTGGCCGGTGAGCGTAGCAGCGCTAATTCTGCTGCGCTGATCGGCTGGCCGGAATGTCGCAGTGACTGGGTGCGCCCCGGCCTTATGCTCTATGGCGTGTCGCCGTGTAAAGAAAATACCGCAGCGCAGCTCGGGCTATCACCTGTGATGGCATTGCGTTCTAAACTCATTGCGGTAAAACAGGTAGCGGCTGGTGAAGGCGTGGGTTACGGTGCCGGTTGGCGTTGCCCGGAGAGCATGCAGGTCGGTGTAGTCGCGATTGGTTACGGTGATGGATATCCACGCCACGCAGGTACAGGCACGCCAATTTTGATAAATGGCTTTCGCACGCAGGTGATCGGTGTTTCATCCATGGATATGTTGAGTGTTGATTTGCGTCCTGTGGAGAGCGCTAAAGTCGGCGATCCGGTGGTGCTGTGGGGTGATGAATTACCTGTGGAGGAGGTGGCGCGAGCTGCGGGCACCATGCCGTACGAACTTCTGTGTGGCGTACGCGTACGCGCCCAATACGTGGACGCGGATTAGTCGTCAACGAGTACCAGATGCCAGGCAAAGCTAAAGTTAAATACCAATGCGAAGTGTGCGGCGGAACGGCGAACAAGTGGGCGGGTCAATGCCCTGAATGCGAAGCCTGGAATACACTGTCCGAAGTGATTTCAATGCCGGCAGGTGGTGGATTTCGTGACAGCACGAGTCTGCGCCAGCTCGCCGGTGCTCCAGCGGCGTTTCAAGCATTGGACGATGTTGAACTCGACGATAAAGCACGGATCAGTACCGGCATCGGGGAACTTAACCGGGTGTTGGGTGGCGGGTTGATGGCCGGATCGGTCGTGTTGCTCGGCGGCGATCCGGGTATTGGTAAGTCGACGCTAGTGCTGCAGGTGCTGGCGGCAATTGCTGAAGGTGAAGCGGCCGACATGCGCGATACGCTCTACGTTACCGGTGAAGAATCGCCACGACAAATCGGCATGCGGGCCCGTCGGCTTGGTCTTGCTCCCGAAGGTCTTAAGCTATTGAGCGAAACAAACACCGAGCAGATCTTGGAAACTGCCGCGCGCGAGCAACCTCGGGTAATGGTGATTGATTCGGTCCAGACTGTTTATTGTGACGAATACAGCTCCGCGCCTGGGAGTGTCACACAAGTCCGCGAGTCGACAGCTCTGCTGGTGCGTTACGCAAAAATGACTTCCACTGCCGTTTTTCTTATCGGCCACGTTACTAAGGATGGCGTTCTTGCAGGTCCAAGGATACTAGAGCATATGGTCGATACGGTATTGTATTTCGAGGGCGAGGCGGATAACCCCATCCGCATGCTGCGCGCCGTCAAAAATCGCTTTGGCGCGGTTAATGAACTCGGCGTGTTTGCGATGGGTGAGCGTGGTCTAAAGGAGGTCAGCAATCCATCAGCGATTTTCCTCTCTCGCGAGCTGCGTGAAGTGCCCGGTAGTGTGGTGATGGTGACGCGAGAAGGCACACGGCCGTTGTTGGTCGAGGTGCAGGCACTGGCCGATAGCACATCGGCCGCAAACCCGCGACGAGTAGTCGTCGGCCTGGAACAGAATCGTTTGGCAATGGTGTTAGCGGTGTTACATCGTCACGCGGGCATTGCCACTTTTAATCAAGACGTTTTCGTCAATGTCGTTGGTGGGGTAAGAATCACCGAAACTGCCGCAGATCTTGCGGTTGGGTTGGCGGTATTGTCGAGTTTGCGCGGAATACCACTGTCGCCCGATTTGGTGGTGTTCGGTGAATTGGGATTGGCTGGCGAGATCCGTCCCGTGCCGAGCGGCGTGGAACGCTTACGGGAAGCAGCCAAACATGGTTTCAGTCGGGCGATCGTGCCCCGCGCCAATGTACCGAAGAAGCGTGAAGGTGATCTTGAAATAGTAGGGGTAGGGACGGTGGCGGAGGCATTGGCTGTGCTGAAAGATTAAGCACATACGTTGCCACAGGCGACACTTATTCCCCGCTAACCTCGTCGTCTCTCTTTGGAAACCGCATAATCTTCGCTGTTTTTATCGCTTGATCCGTCGCCCGTAATATCTCAACTGTATATTCGTCGATACGTAAACCCGTCCCTGCTATGGGCATGTTTTCTAAGGCTTCCAGGATTAATCCGTTTACCGTTTTCGGTCCGTCCGTGGGTAATGACCAGCCGGTGGTTCGATTGACGTCGCGAATTGTGGCCGTACCGTCAACCAGATAACTTCCATCTGATTGCAGGTGCGCGTCTCGATACAGGGCTTGAGGATCCGTGGTGTACTCGCCGACGATCTCTTCGAGCAAATCGTCAATCGAGATTAAACCCTGAATGTCGCCGTATTCGTCCACCACCAGACCGGTGCGTCGCCGTTCTTTCTGGAAGTACAACAACTGCGTGTGCAGCGGTGTGCCGATAGGCAGGTAGTAGGGTTCGAGCAATACCGCCTCAATACTCTCTGCATTGAGGCGATCCTCCTGTAACAGACGTAGAGCACTGCGAACGTGTAAAACACCAACGATGTGGTCCAAGTTGGCGCGAAAAACCGGCAGTCGCGTGTGGCGACAATTGATTAGTTGCTGTTCTAGGTCAGCTAGTTCAGCATCGAGATCAAGACCGATGATCTCCGCACGCGGGACCATGATGTCTTCCACCGTGGCTTGATCGAGGTCTAAGACTCCCGAGAGCATCTGGCGATACTTAAGCGGGATCATAACTTCAGATTTCTGTACCACGGAGCGTAACTCGTCTTGACTGAGTGCTGTGTTTGAGCTCTCTCCAGGGCGTATTCCGAAGATGGCTAATATGTTGTTGCTAAGGAGGCTGATCAGCCACACCAGCGGATAACATATTTTCAGTAGGGGCGCTAAAACGCCCGTTGCGGGGAAGGCGACGCGTTCCGGGTGCAGCGCGGCAAAAGTTTTTGGGATTACCTCGCAAAATATCAACACTATGATGGTCAGGAGAATCGGGGCGATCACCAGACCGATCTCGCCGTACAGGCGAAGTGCGATCACGGTCGCGACAGATGCCGCGACGATATTGACTAGGTTATTACAGAGCAGGATCAGTCCGATCAGACGGTCCGGACGTTCCAGCAGGGTGCTGGCCCGAGTCGCGGCGTTGTGCTTTTCATCGACTAGGTGGCGCAGGCGGTAGCGGTTCAAGGCCATCATTGCCGTTTCTGAACCCGCAAAACAGGCTGACACCACCAGTAGAAAAACTAGCAGCAAAAACAAATGTTCTAGGGGAATGTCGCTCAATGAGATCGTGGACGGTGCATTACTAAATGCGATGCAGGATCAATTCAAGTACGATTTTAGTGCCGAAGAATGCCAACAGTAGCAGCGCGAAGCCGCCCAATGTGTAGCCGACAGCGATGCGTCCTCGCCAACCAGAACGGTGGCGCCCCCACAGTAACACGCCGAATACCAACCAACTAAGACACGATAGAATGGTTTTGTGGGTTAGATGCTGGTTGAACAGGTTTTCAACGAACATGAAACCGCTTACAAGACCCAGAGTCAGTAGGAAAAATCCTAGCCAGATGAGCTGAAATAGTAAATCTTCCATGGTTTGTAGTGGCGGCAGAACATTGAGAGAAATCAGGGCGCGTTTGGGTCGCAGTTGCCGTTCGCTCTGCGCCAACATTAATGCCTGGATTGCGGCGATGGTAAAGACGCTGTAGGCAATCACCGACAGGCTTATATGGACTTGCAGTCCGAGAGGGGTATCTGCCGAGATTAACCGTATCCCGGGCGACAGCCATTGAACAGTCAACGCGAGCGCGGCAAGCGGCAGAAGTACCACCGCCAGGTTTTCCAATGGTTTGGTCACGGTCGCAAGTAGTAGTAGTAAAGCGACTAACCAAGCAACCAGCGATGCGGCGTTAGTGACGCTCAAGTTTACGCCAGCACTGTCCAGTATGGCGTAATACAAAGCCACAGCGTGCAGGAGCACTGCCAGGGTGCCGGGGATTAGCAACCGGCTCTTATTGGAAGTCGGCCTCGCTTCTGGATGAGACACCACCGTTGCAACCCGAAACGCGGCGAAGCAGTAGCAGGCAACGGCCAGCAACGTGAATACCTGAACATTCGTGCTCATGGTCGAGTGTTGATAGTCTCATGATCGCCGGGTCGATTGAAAGCAGAGTCGCCGCAGGCGGCGAAAGTTACCTACGGTAGACCATAGGTAACAAGGGATCGGCTATAATTCACCCGGATTGTCCTCGAACAGGGGATAGCCTGGGTTTGAAGTTTCAGGAGAGCAATTAATGGCACTTTTTGCAAATCTCACTGAGCGTCTGAGCAAGATCACAGCCAATATCCGTGGCCGTGGAAGGCTTAGTGAGGACAATATCAGCAACGCGCTGCGCGAGGTTCGTACAGCATTGCTCGAAGCCGACGTAGCGCTCTCTGTCGTGGACGAATTTCTTGACCGTGTCCGGCTCCGTGCTGTCGGACAGGAAGTTATCGGTAACCTTACCCCGGGTCAGGCATTGGTCCGCGTAGTCCGCGACGAGTTGACTATGCTGATGGGTTCGGACCAGGCGGAGCTTAATTTAAAGGCCGAACCTCCGGCAGTAATACTCCTGGTCGGACTACAGGGCGCTGGGAAAACGACCACTGCGGCGAAGCTCGCGCGTTTTCTCATGGACAAACAACGTAAATCGGTCGCGCTGGTGAGTTGCGACGTATATCGCCCGGCAGCGATCGAACAACTTCAAATTGTCGGCGAGGAGGTTGGTGCGACGGTGCTCCCTTCCTCGACAGGCTCGGAGCCCGTCGGTATTGCGAGCGCCGCGCACAACGAAGCAGCGAAGCATTTCAAGGACGTGCTGATTGTCGATACTGCCGGACGCCTACATATCGATGAGGAGATGATGCGCGAGATTGAGACTCTCCATCAGACTCTGGAACCGGCGGAGACCTTGTTCGTGATTGACGCCATGATGGGCCAAGATGCAGTGAATACCGCGAAAGCCTTCAACGATACGATACCACTAACGGGTGTGATCCTTACCAAGGCAGACGGCGATGCGCGTGGCGGGGCGGCGTTGTCGGTCCGTCAGGTGACGGGCGCGCCAATCAAGTTCCTTGGTGTCGGCGAACGTACCGATGCGTTAGAGGCTTTCTTTCCAGCTCGCATGGCGTCCCGCATGCTGGGTATGGGTGATGTTCTTGGGTTGATCGAGGAGGTCGAGGAGAAAGTTGATCGTGACAAAGCTGAAAAAATCGCGCGAAAGCTTCAAAAGGGTACTGGTTTTGATCTGGTCGATTTTCGGGACCAGCTTCATCAGATGCAGAGCTTGGGTGGATTGAGCTGTGTGATGGAAAAGATGCCCGGTGTACCACAGATGCCTGCTCGAGCAGCTGGACAATTTGACGATAAGGAACTTACAAAGCTTGGAGCGATAGTCGACTCTATGACGGTCCAGGAGCGGCATTTTCCGGCGGTTATAAAGGCGTCCAGAAAAAAGCGCATTGCCTCCGGTTCTGGCACCCAGGTTCAAGACGTAAATCGACTGCTTAAACAATTTACACAAATGCAAAAAATGATGAAAAAGATGTCACGTAAGGGTGGTATGCAGAAGCTCATGCGTGGATTGCATGGGCAGATGAAGGGACAGATGTAATGGCTGACGATCTGCGCCAGAGTGCACTTGATTACCACCGTAATCCACGTCCGGGGAAGATCGAGATTTCGGCGACCAAACCGCTCGCGAATCAGCGTGACCTAGCGCTGGCTTATTCGCCCGGTGTAGCCGTTCCGTGCGAGATGATTGCCGAGGATCCTGGCTGTGCCGCGGAATTTACTGATCGCGGCAATCTAGTTGCGGTGGTGACCAACGGCACAGCGGTGCTGGGCCTGGGAGATATCGGCCCACTGGCGGCCAAGCCAGTAATGGAAGGTAAGGCGGTATTGTTTAAGAATTTCGCTGGGATCGATGTCTTCGATATAGAGATAGAAGAAAAAGATCCGGGGCGATTAGTGGATATTATCGCAAGCCTGGATCCGACTTTTGGCGTCATCAACCTAGATGATATCAAAGCGCCGGAGTGTTTCGAGGTCGAGGAGAGGTTGCGCAAACGTTTAACTATCCCGGTGTTTCACGACGACCAACACGGCACCGCGATCATTACCGCCGCTGCAATACTGAATGCATTGAAGCTGCTCGGTAAGCGCATCGAAGACGTAAAACTGGTCGCCTCCGGTGCTGGGGCCGCGGCGATTGCCTGCTTGAAGCTGCTGGTTTCAATGGGTATGTGTCGTGAAAATATAGTTATTACCGATCGCGGCGGCGTGGTTTACGTTGGCCGCAAGGGTGGGATCGATTCGCATAAGGCCGAGTTCGCGAACAAGACTGGACACCGCACGCTGGCCGATGCCATTGGTGGCGCTGATATATTTCTTGGTTTGTCAGGTCCTGGTGTGTTGACTGCCGAGATGGTTAAGTCGATGGCCTCAAGTCCGTTGATCCTAGCGTTAGCGAATCCAACGCCGGAGATCATGCCGGAAGAGGCGAAAGCTGCACGTCAGGATGCGATCATCGCAACAGGACGTTCGGATTACCCTAACCAGGTAAATAACGTGCTGTGCTTTCCTTATATATTTCGTGGTGCCTTGGACGTTGGAGCAACCACTATTACCGAGGAAATGAAAATTGCCTGCGTCGAAGCATTGGCCGGCATGGCGCAAGTCGAGGCGTCTGATCTAGTGGTTGCCGCATACGGTGGCGAGCCGCTCAAGTTCGGACCAGATTATTTGATCCCTAAACCGTTCGATCCGCGTCTCATTGCGGCGTTAGCGCCGGCAGTGGCTAGGGCGGCGATGGAAAGTGGTGTGGCGAGCCGTCCGATCGTGGATCTGGATGCTTATGGCGAAGAACTCAATCGCTATGTATTCAAGTCGGTGCTTTTGATGCGACCGGTATTCGAACGTGCGCGTCAGCAGCCGAAGCGGTTGGTGTATGCAGAAGGTGAGGAGCCACGCGTGCTACAGGCCGTGCAGACCGTTGTTGATGAAAACCTGGCTCAGCCAGTATTGATTGGCCGACCGAGGGTAATAGAGGCGCGCATTGAGCGACTAGGGTTGCGTCTTGAAATCGAGCGAAACGTGGAGGTTGTCAACCCAGAGAGTGATCCGAGATTCCGGGAGTACTCGAATACCTATCACCAACTGATGAAACGCAAAGGAGTGTCGCCCGAGGACGCGCGTACCGTCATGCGCACCCAGTCCACCGCGATCGCTGCCGTCATGTTACACCGTGGTGAGGCAGATGCGTTGTTGTGCGGGGCGAGCGGACGCTACCCGGTGCATGTGCGTTTTCTGAGCGACTTGATTGGTCTGCAGGATGGACACGAGATTGTGGCCGGATTAAATGTACTAGTACTGAATAACGGCACGTATTTCCTTGCGGACACACAGGTTAATAATGAGCCAGACGCCCAAGAAATCGCTGAGATTACACTGCTGGCAGTCGAGCAGGTTCGCCGGTTCGGAATTGAGCCCAAGGTTGCATTGGTTTCCCATTCAAATTTCGGTTCCAGCCATGCTCCGGGTGCGGCGAAAATGCGGGATGCATTGGAATTTATCGTGCGTCGTGCACCCGACCTGGAAGTGGATGGTGAAATGCACGCTGATGCAGCATTGTTGGATGACATACGCGACAAGGTGTTTCCGCAATCACGTCTTAAGGGGGAGGCGAATGTGTTAATTATGCCCAACCTGGACTCCGCCCACATTGCTCTGAATCTTTTGAACGTCTTGTCGGACGCTGTAACAGTGGGTCCGATCCTCTTAGGTCTCCGCCAGCCCGCACACGTGTTGAACCCCTCATCGTCGGTACGCCGCATCGTCAACATGAGTGCCCTTGCGGCGGCGGAAGCGCAATTGATGAGCATGTCGGCACAGCTGATGTTGCCGACCTAAGTTTCGTTATTCGCGCGTCCTAGTTCTTAGGCCAATAACTAACCCCACGAGTGCTAGTACTACAAACCAACCAAGTGCCCACTCCGCGATCGATAAGCCAAGAAACGTCCAATTTACCTCGGCGCAATCGCCTGTGCCTTTATACAGCCATCGCACGATCTGCATTGGCTCGTACAGTTCCATCATAAAGGCCAGATCCGGCCCGCACTCGGGACCTTGTTCAGGCGGAAGATGTTGCAACCATACTTGACGGGCGGCCACGGCAGCACCACCGAGACTCAAGGTTGCGAGCATGCCGCCGTAAATTTTGGCGCCGAGAGTGGCGGGACCGTGCAGTACTGCCAACAGGGCGAGGGTAATTACTCCCATGAAGAACAGACGTTGGACGATACAAAGGGGACAAGGCTCCAGTCCTTGAAAAAATTGCAGGTAATAACCGAACCCGAGTAGAGCTAGGCAGATTATTACGATCGTTATAAACGGGAGGCGGTGATTCATTGGGATATTTTACCGTGATTGAGCTCCTCCACCACGTAATGTTCTAAAATTTACTGTCTACCTAAAAACCCCTCGAGATATCCTGGGATCCTTTCCTCCAGCCAATATTTCGCCTGCCACGGCAGTGCCCCGTGAACAAACCCTACGTGCCCGCCGTGATTACTGAGGGCTAGTTCGACCCCGGTCGGGAGTTCGTCGCTACTCGGTATAGCGGCACCAGTCATAAAGGGATCATCCCGCGCGTGTAATAGCAGAGTCGGGACCTGGATGGCCGGCAGAAATTGTCGGGAACTTGCTTTGGTGTAGTACTCCTCAGCATCGGAAAAACCGTGCAAGGGTGCGGTGACGCGATCATCGAAATCCCAGAAAGAGTTCAGTTTGCGTAAATCGGAAATCTCGGGCATCGTCGCACCTGCGCGACGCTTCTGTGCCGTTTTGGCACGTAGACTGTGCAAAAGCCGGCGTTGATAGACTTGGGAAAAACCACGATTGAGGCGGTCGGCGGCGTCAGCGAGATCGTAAGGCACAGACACGGCTACTGCAGCCGAAAGGCTGCAATCATTAGCCTGTTCACCAAGGTACTTGAGCAACACGTTACCGCCCAGAGAAAACCCGACGGCTGCAGTCCGTGCTTGCGGGTAGTGGTTGTGCAAGTGTTGCAAAACGAAATCCAAATCAGCGGTATCGCCGGAGTGGTAGCTCCTCGCTAATCGATTCGGTTCGCCGCTGCAGCCACGAAAGTGAAGCAACACACTAGTCCAGCCGACATCTCTCAAGGCAGTAAGGATGCCAGCGGCGTAGGGTGACTGGCGTGACCCTTCCAAGCCGTGTAGCACCAGCACCAACACGTTTGGATCGCCGTCTAGATAGTCCATATCTAGGAAGTCGCCGTCAGGCGTCGTAAGGCGCTCGCGGCGAAATTCTGATGAACACGGCCGTCTTGCGCATGCTGCCCATATGGTCTGCGCATGGCCGCTCGGCAACCACCACGCGGGTCGGAACTCGCTGATGAGTTAGTGCACCTTGGCGAGGCTTACTGCTGGTCCGCCCGCGCTGTGGAGATGGATATCTGCGCTCTTCGCATTTTCGACCTTTATCACGGCGAGAAGCGCTGCTTGGCCGTTTTCATGCCAACAAGCATCGATGATATTTCCGACTGTCTCTCGATTTTCGTCGCTGGCGAATAGAGGCTCTCCAGGTTCCGGTAGGCGATTGGTGACGGCGGTGGCGACGTACATATGTCGCTTCAGCTCACCACGATAGTGCAGCCGTGCGATGATCTCCTGACCGGGAAAGCAACCTTTTTGAAAGCTTAGGCCGCCCAATGCTTCGAGGTCGAGCATCTGTGGTAGGAACATCTCCATCGTTTGCGGAACCACGCTAGGTAATCGTGAGACGATATCGAGACATCGCCAATCGTCGTAGCTTGCGCTGAGCGACAATTTGTCCAACCGTTTTCGAGTAATAAGGATGAATCGCGTGCCGACTGAGACCGCCCCGCCGATCGCGATGACCACCATGTCCTTGCTACTGCTCAGGTGGTCGGGTTTGGGCACGGACAGTTCAACCAACGGCTCGACCGCCAGGTTCGAAAGACCGTAGGGGTAGAGGTCATTTGAGGCGTCAGCGAGCTTAACGGCGCTGCGAAGCACAAACATTTCGAGGCGCTTAAGGGTGGCCTCGATTTGAGTTCGTGGGAGCAGTAGACAAAACACTCCTTCCCACAGAAATAGCCGTGCCAGGCAACGGATCCGTCCCTGGGGATTACACCAGGCGGTAAGCTGGTGGCGCCCAGACTTGACGACGCTGACATCGCTGGTCAGTTGAGCCGATAGAAATTCCTCGGCTTCCGCGCCGGCGACCGTTATGACGCCTAGCGGGCCGAGATCGTATGACCCTTGTAGTTTTTTCATAGGATAAATTTTAGCTGTAATTCTGACTGGATATGATTCGGTTGATCAGGGTCTGAGTGTCGGCATCGCTGTGCTGTTGCCGGCCTGTTAACCAAGCGTACAGGGATGTATCTTCAGCTTCTAACAACGCCGCGAAGCGTTGCTGCACTTGCTCACTGCTCATCTCATATTGCTCGTCGAGGAATCGCATCAGCAACACATCCAGTTCGCGCATCCCGCGCCGCGCCCGCCATCGTAGTTTCTTGGTATCGATTAAACTGTTCGCTCCAACATCAATTTTTTTATCTCGGCAATCGATCTCGCTGGATTCAGGCCCTTGGGACAAGTCTTCGTGCAATTCATGATGGTGTGGCAGCGGTAAAGACGAAAAGGATCTTCAAGATCGTCCAGTCTTTCGCCGGTATTTTCGTCGCGGCTGTCGATTATCCAACGGTACGCCTGTAGCAGGATGGCGGGGCCGAGATAGCGATCACTGTTCCACCAGTAGCTTGGGCAACTGGTGGAACAGCAGGCGCACAATATGCATTCATACAGCCCATCTATCTTCTCGCGATCGTCCTTTGACTGTAAGCGTTCCTTGTCAGGAGGTGGCGGAGTTTGCGTTTGCAACCAAGGTTTGATGGACGCGTACTGAGCGTAAAAGTGGGTCATGTCCGGTACCAGATCTTTTTTCACCGACATATGCGGTAGTGGATAGACTTTAACGTCTTTTTTTACCTCGGCGATGGGTTTGGTACAAGCTAGGGTATTGGTTCCATCGATATTCATTGCGCAGGATCCACAGATACCCTCACGGCAGGAGCGGCGGAATGTCACTGTCGCGTCAATGTTGTCCTTGATGTAGATAATGGCGTCGAGCACCATGGGTCCACACTTGTCGAGATCGATTTCGAAGGTGTCGATGCTGGGGTTTTTACCGGCTTCAGGTTCCCAACGATAAATGCGAAATCGTTTCCGACGTTTTGCGCCGTCGGCGGCGGTCACCGTTTTGCCAGCGAGAATTTTTGAATTCTTCGGTAGGGTAAATTCAGCCATGAATTAGCGTCCCGTTGCTTGTTCGGTCTCAGTAAACCCGCTTTTTAGGCGGTACAGCTTCTACATCGTCGGTCAAGGTGTTCAGTTGTACTGGCCGATAGTCGAATGTCACTTTACCCTGGTTATCGAGCCAGACCATTGTATGCTTCAGCCAATTTTGATCGTCCCGCTCTGGATAGTCTTCGCGGGCGTGGGCGCCACGGCTTTCCGTACGGTTAGCGGCGGATTTGACGCTCACTAATGCCTGGGCAAGCAGATTCTCGAGCTCCATCGTCTCGACTAGATCGCTGTTCCATATCATCGATCGATCGCTTACTTTGACGTCTTTGAAGGAATGGAAAATGTCTTCCATTTTTTTTGCTCCCTCGTTCAGCACTTCACCGGTGCGAAACACCGCAGCGTAGTTTTGCATGGTGTGCTGCATGGCGTTGCGGATCTCTGCGGTGGTTAACGATCCGTCTGCATGGCGGTGGCGATCGAAGCTGGCTAAGATCGCGGCACTGGCGCTGGTGGATGGTGCTTTGAGGCTCGCACCCGGGGTTAAATTTTCGGCACAGGTTTGTGCCGCTGCGCGCCCGAAGACGATCAAGTCGAGCAGGGAGTTGGAACCGAGACGATTCGCGCCGTGTACAGATACGCAAGCCGCTTCACCGATAGCCATCAAACCTGGCACTATAGTGTCGCCATTGTTCAACGTGAGTGCCTGTCCGCGATAATCAGTGGGGACGCCACCCATATTATAGTGAACGGTTGGCAGCACGGGAATTGGTTCTCTGCTGACGTCGACCCCCGCAAAGATCAGCGCCGCCTCGGCGATACCAGGCAAACGTTCTTCGATGACTTCAGCACCCAGGTGTTCCAAGTGTAAGTGAATGTGATCTTTGTGTTCGCCAACGCCGCGGCCTTCGCGGATCTCGATTGTCATTGATCGGCTGACCACGTCGCGTGATGCCAGATCCTTGGCGTTCGGCGCGTACCGTTCCATGAAGCGCTCGCCTTCGGAATTGGTGAGGTAACCGCCTTCGCCGCGGACGCCTTCGGTGATTAAGCAGCCAGCGCCGTAAATACCAGTGGGGTGGAATTGAATGAACTCCATATCCTCCAGCGGCAACCCAGCTCGCAATGCCATGGCATTACCGTCGCCGGTGCAAGTGTGAGCGGAGGTACAGGAAAAATAACTACGCCCATAGCCGCCAGTCGCGAGCACCACAGTTTGTGCAAGAAAACGATGCAGAGTGCCGTCTTCCAGGTTCCAGGCAAGCACGCCGCGGCAAGCACCATCCTCATCCATGATGAGATCGATGGCAAAATATTCGATAAAAAATTCCGCTTCGTGTTTTAACGACTGTTGATACAGGGTGTGGAGGATCGCGTGCCCGGTACGGTCGGCAGCCGCGGCCGTCCTTTGGGCGATGCCTTCGCCGTAGTTAGTCGTCATGCCGCCGAACGGTCGCTGATAGATGCGACCGTCCTCTGTGCGTGAGAAAGGTACGCCTTGGTGCTCAAGTTCGATCACCGCCGGTGCGGCTTCCCGGCACATGTACTCGATGGCGTCTTGATCACCCAGCCAGTCGGACCCCTTTATGGTGTCGTACATATGCCAGCGCCAATCGTCGTCGCCCATGTTCCCTAGCGCTGCACTCATGCCGCCCTGTGCTGCGACGGTGTGGCTGCGAGTTGGGAAAACTTTAGTGATGCAGGCAGTAGACAGGTTTTTCTCGGCCATGCCGAATGTTGCTCGAAGGCCTGCGCCGCCGGCACCGACGACGACGACGTCATACTGGTGCTCGATTAGCTGGTAACTCGCCGTCATTGTTTTAGAGCGCACCAAAAGCGATGCGTAATACCGAGAGGATGCACGCGGTTACCAACAATACGGTGACGAAGCGCAACAGGATCAAAGCTCCCAGTTTTAGCCACTCCGAATGGACATAATCTTCCACGACTACTTGCACGCCGAGTTGGGAATGGTAGAAGAGCGCAGCAATCAGGATTATCAACAGTGTTGAATTGATGGGCGAGTCGATCCACCTGATCGCTTCTGCGTAGCTGGAACTCGCGACACACAATACGGCAACGATGAACCACAGACTCAACGGTATCAGTGCAATCGCGGTCAGACGTTGCATCCACCAGTGATGGGTTCCTTCCTTGGCCGATCCCAGTCCACGAACGTTGGATAACGGTGTGCGTAGTTTCATAAGCTAGCTGCTCGCTAGTACGTGGTACCAGGTACTAGCGGTTAGTATCAATGAGACTAATACGACTGCATAGCCGGAGCGATAGGTTGTGTCCAGTTCGAACCCGTAACCGGCATCCCAGAATAGATGTCGCACACCGTTGCACAGATGGAAGTAGAGTGAGAATGTCCAACCTGCAAGCGCGAGTTGGCCGATTGTTGACCCCAGGCAAGCTTGAGCTTGAGCGTAGGCGGTCTCGCCACTGGCCAGTGCCACCAGCCAATACGCAAATAATATCGAACCCAATGCGAGAAAGATGCCCGTGCCACGATGGGTTATGGACAGCATCATAGTGAGCTGCCAACGGTAGGCGCTCAGATGCGGTGATAAGGGTTCGTCAGGCACGGGGAAATTCTGAGGGTTAAGAATCAGAAATCGATGCACCGCCCGCGGCGTTCCCAGTCACCATAGCGGGTCGGTTCCAGACCTTTCGGCCCGCCGATCTCGATCGGTGACATATGCTCCTCCGGAACTCCTGTCGCAGGCGGCCCTTTCGCAGTAGGCACGGATCGTGCCGGCTTCGCTAGTTTCTCTGCTGGATGCTTACCGATTTCCACTGATATCCCTCGATCGACGTTGGGTAACGCTTCAACTCACCCAACTTACTACTCTTCTCGCATCCTTACTGCGATTTCGTGATTGTATATTAAGCGGCGTGATGACGCCGCACAAGACCTTGAGTATTAGCATTTGCTCATCGACCGATGTTGTCGTCCCTTAGCGATTGGCTATTTAGTACTGGGGTTTTTCCTGTTGATCTGTCACTTTTCCAGCAGGATAGAAATCGAAATTTCCGCCTCGCTCATTATCCGTCTATCTCAAAGTCTGTGGGGGGATGTATGTCGTCACGGTCGAGCGACCGTTGGCACGCAGTAGCCAGGTTTCGAACGATGGGTGTTAGCCGAGCGTGGCAGTACTGAATTTTCGTTTGTGAGCGACAGGTTGGTGTCCTCGATTTCGACGACTGATTGCGTAGATACGGATGTTTTCGACCGTTTGCGCGTTTTGCTTCTAAATTCCCAATCTGCTGCGCCAGGCGATAAAGAGCTTGCGTAGTGGTGTGAGGCTTACTTGTTCGGTAAGCAAACGACTGCCACTGGCGGCAATCTCATCGAGGGTGCGAGCCATGATCCGTCCTAATGTGATTTGACTCAGCAGACCAGACTCCATGTTTTTTGGAAGACTTGAGAGCGTCTGCTCAAAACTTGTACGAAGTTGATCGACCGCTTGTACGAATAACGGTTGCAAAGCTGAGTTTGTCGCCTGACCACGCAGAGTCTCGAGATCTATCTCATGTTCGTTTAGCGCCTCAGCACTCAGCTTATAAATCTCTGCCTTGAGATCTGCATGTAGGCCGCGGAGGGCAAGGAACGCTCCGGAAAGTTGGCCAAGTTGCGTCGCAGCGTCGAGCGTGGCGCCGT
>CAZBOQ010000012.1:0-8448 GCA_964493555.1 uncultured Gammaproteobacteria bacterium
AGCGGTGGTGGAAACTTATACTCGGCGCCTGGCGGCACGTAGATCTCGACGCCATCCGATTTCACCATACCGAACGTCTCTGAGAGACAACGGAGAAACTCTAAATGTGGGCCGAACGGCATCGTAAGAACAACATGCCCCAGCCGCATAATCTCCGGCGGGCCAGGCTCAGCCGAATTCGGCCGCCGGTTATTAGCAACATCCTGCAAAACACCCTCTCGCTCATACTTCCCGGCATGGTTGTATCGAAGCCGCGCGCGGGCGGGCGCGATAGCAGCTGCCTGTTGACCGTGGACCGCTTCGAGCACGATTCCACTGCTAGATTCAATGAAGTGATCGCGTTTACCCCCCCCTAGCTCGCCCACTACCCCACTGATATCGTGAACCGGCGAACAGCCTGGCACGGACTCTGCCAAGGCGTGAAGATCCGCTTCGTCGTCCATCGCAAACGCATAACCGATGAACTTAGCCGGACCGCGATGAACCACATGTACGAAAGGTGCAGACATAAGACCTCGAGATATCAGGATATTGTCGTCCCTATGCACCACCACCAATCCGAAATCACGCACGAACTGTTCGACTAAATCGAGATCGGGCGCGGAGAACCGGACGTAGGCAACATCACGGGCTTTTGTAATCGGATTAGATGCATTCATCGCGCGTTCCTTTCAGATTCGTTCGAGCACGAACTTTAGCCAGTTACCATCCATTCGTCCACGGCGAGTAGCCTGGACAATGCGTAGCGACCTGCCACATCATGGGACCAATATTTCTAACCAGCAAACAACCGAGTTAAACAGATGAAGACTGTCGCCATCAGAAACATCGAACGTCCCGATATCCATTTATTAGATGGTTTGGCGGAGATCGGTGTGTCGACCACGCACGAGGCCCAAGGACGACGTGGCTTACTTAAACCTTACATACGGCCAATTTTTTCAGGGGCGCGGATAGCGGGAAGCGCAGTTACCGTTCTGGCACATCCCGGCGACAATTCGATGGTACATGTAGCGATAGAGCTCTGCCAGGACGGGGATGTGTTGATTGTTGCCTGCACAAGCAACAGCAACGATGGTTTTTTCGGTGACCTCTTGGCAACGTCCGCCGTGGCGCATGGGGTGCGAGGTCTGATTATTGACGCCGGGGTGCGTGATATCCGGGAGTTAAGGGAACTAAATTTTCCAGTATGGTCGCGCGCAGTCCACGCCGAAGGCACCGTCAAAGAAACGTTAGGCGCAGTGAACATACCCGTGGTCTGCGCCGGACAACAGATCGCACCGGGTGACGCGATAATTGCCGATGACGACGGCGTTTGCGTGGTTGCCCGAACCTTAGTGCCCGAAGTTCTCCGCGCGGCGACGGTTCGCAAAACTAACGAAGAAAAGAAACGCGAGCGATTGGCGGCGGGAGAATTAACCCTCGATATCTATAACATGCGCCCGAGATTAGAGTCCCAAGGACTCGTTTACCTCGATAGTTTGGATGACTACGACGAACACGAAAGCATTTGATAGAACAGCACAATGATCATCGACTGCCACGGTCACTACACGACGACTCCGAACCAACTCGAAGAATACCGCGACGCGCAAAAAGCGGCGCTCTCTCAAGGCTCCGACAAGGGAAAAGGTAAGCTAAACATTTCCGATGACCAGATCCGCGAAAGCCTAGAAACGAATCAACTTAAATTGCAGCGCGAGCGGCACATCGACCTCACGATTTTCTCGCCACGCGCTAGTTGGATGGGCCACCATGTAGGTAATGCAACCACCAGTAGGTACTGGACGGAACACACTAACGAGCTGATCCATCGCGTCACCCAATTATATCCAGACAATTTCGTCGGTGCTTGCGCTCTACCTCAATCTCCCGGAACCGACCTATTTAATAGCGTTGCAGAGCTCGAGCGTTGTGTCACTGAGTTTGGCTTTGTCGGTTGCAATCTCAACCTCGATCCTTCTGGCGGATACTGGGATTCCCCGCCACTGGGCGATAACTATTGGTACCCGTTCTACGAAAAAATGGTCGAACTCGATGTTCCCGCCACAATCCATGTCAGCGGCTGTTGCAATCCCGCATTTCACACCACTGGTTCATACTACCTAACTGCCGACACTACCGCTTTTATGCAACTCATGCAGTCCGATATAACCAGAGATTTCCCGACCATCAAGTTCATCATCCCGCACGGCGGCGGCGCCGTCCCGTACCACTGGGGACGGTTTCGTGGACTGGCAGCAATGTTCAAAACACCGCCTCTGGAGGAACTGCTAATGGAGAACGTTTACTTCGATACGTGTATCTACCACCAAGCCGGTATAAATTTATTACTCGAAGTAATCGACAACAAGAACCTCCTGTTTGCGTCTGAGATGATTGGCGCCGTGCGTGGCGTCGATCCACAAACCGGGCACAACTTCGACGACACCAAACGCTATATCGACCAAGCCACTATTAGCCGGGAAGAAAAAGCGAATATTTTCGAGAACAATATCCGCAAAGTCTTCAACCGGATCGGAAGCCCGCGCGCCTAACCCTTCATACCAACTTGGGCTGCAGCGGGATGCAGGCTTGCAGCAGCGGCGGGACGCTCTTCCATGCGCCGGAACCAGGCAGTGACGTTACTGAGCTCGGCCGAGACCGTCTGCCCCACACCCGCGGCAAAGTCCAGACAACAGTAGAGAGCTAGATCGCCTGTGGTCACCCGATCGCCACACAGATATTGTTTGCCGTTCATTGATTCGTCTAGCCAGCCTAACCCGTCCTGTGCCGTGGCTTTTAAACCATCCGCAGCCTCGGGAAGACATCGCATTCTGTCTTTGAATATATCCAGACCCTGCGAAAACCGGAAACCGTTGTAGATGTTTTCGGTTATTTTCTGTTCCGTCCGCCGGTGCCACATTCGCGCTTCGGCGCGTTCCTGTTCGCTAGTGCCAATCAATGCAGGTGTTGAATTAAGTTCTTCAAGATACTCACAAATTACGGTCGTCTCTGCCAGTACGCTGCCATCGTCCAGCTCTAATGCCGGCATTTGGGCACCGGGATTTTTATCAGAATAAGGAGGACGTCGATTTTCCCCGCCCATCAAGTCATGTTCGACAAAGTCTAGTTCGATACCTTTTTCCAGCAGAAACATGCGCACCATGCGCGGATTTGGACCAAATGAATTAAGTAGTTTCACGGTTCTTTTTCCTTTCGTTTGTTGAATATTGCCTTCGCGGCGTCGAATGTTATACGTTGAGCAGCCAATCGCAAACAACCATACTCTACATGAGGATCCCTGATGCGCCCATTTGAAGGTCTTCGCGTCATCGATACAACCCACGTACTGGCGGGGCCATTCGCCGCCTATCAACTTGCCGTACTCGGCGCCGACGTGATCAAAATCGAAGCCCCCGATGATATGGACCAGTCCCGCGAACAGGGGCCGGATGAGGATCTCAATCGCGACTGCATGGGGACCTACTACCTCACTCAGGGCTCTAACAAACGTTCGGTGACCCTAAACCTAAAACACGAGAAGGGCCGGGATCTATTCCGAAAATTGGTCGCCGATGCCGACGTTTTAATAGAGAACTATCGTGCTGGGTCCTTCCAGTCAATGGGCCTGGGTTATGAAGATCTCGCTATCATCAACGAACGTTTGATCTATTGTTCGATGACTGCATTCGGCCAAGCCGGACCGCGCGCTGAGCAGACTGCTTATGACTTCCAGATCCAGGGGACTTCCGGGGTGATGGCTTCGACCGGCACACCGGAGGTCAATCCAATCAAAGTGGGGCCACCGGTTATCGACTACAGCACCGGAACGATGAGCGCGTTCGCCATTGCAAGCGCACTATTCCAGCGCGAACGCACAGGCCGCGGACAATATATCGATCTCGCCATGCTCGACGTCGCTTTGATCCTGATGAGTGCGGATATCACCAATACCCGTTGGACTGGCGAAGGGCCGAAGCCGAGTGGTAATGACTTTCCGCTCGCAGGCGTTCGCTGCTATCCCACCAAAGACGGGCTGTTGATGGTAGGCGCCATGAACCGCCATCAACACGTCAGACTTTTTACCCTCATGGGCCACCCCGATATCGCGGCGGTGACCGATTTCCCGTGGCGCTTTGCCAACGCAGAAAGTCACGCAGAGATCCTCGGCCAAGCATTCCTCAAAAAAACCGCCGCTGAGTGGGAAGACGAACTCCAGATGAACCACATTCCTGCAACACGCGTTCGCGCGTTACCGGAAGCTCTCGACGATCCACAGCTCGCCTCACGCTCAGTTACTCACGACTTCACCGACTTCCCCACCCCTGGTGCGGACCTCACGGTACCGACCGCAGCGTTTAAGTACGCGCACGGTGGACCCAAAGTCGACACTCCGCCTCCAACCCTAGGCCAGCATACGGACGAGCTTCTCCAGGAGCTCGGTTGCGAGAAGGCAGAAATCGCACAGCTACGCGAGCAAGGAACTATCTAGGCCCCCAGCGATAACTAGGGAACCCTCATGAAATTCATTCTCGGTCTTACGATTTCCTGCGCTATTCAGTTTGGTTCGGTCAGCGCGCAAGATGAGGACCTGTTCCCCCGCTACAAACCCTCTTCCCGTGCCCCCGCACCGTTGGACATCCGCACCAACAGTTACGGTGCGAGCAAAAACGCGCCGGATGCCCTACAGATCGGTGATTTTGTTCCTGACTTCACTTTGCCACGTGCGGGCGGCGGCGTAGTATCGCTGGCGGAGACGCGCGAAACCGGGCCGGTTGCGTTGATTTTCTATCGAGGTCATTGGTGACCGGCATGTAACGTGCAACTAGGTGAGTTGCAGAGCCAAATGGGACGTTTCGAAAGTAGAGATATCAACGTGATCGCGCTGTCGGTGGATGCGCCAGGAGATTCGCTAGCGATGATCAACCGCCTGGGGCTCAGTTTTCCCCTAGTGAGCGATTCCGCGCAGAATGTAATAAGGGCATACAAAGTACAGAATCCGACAACCAAGGAACTGGCCTTGCACGCCGTCTACCTCATCGACACGAACGGTAGAGTGTTTTACCGCAAAGTAGCGCGGCGCCGACCCACATCCGAAGAATTGATCGATGCGACCGATGCGTTCCGCGGTGTCTATCCTCGCAAAGACGGCATAGACAAGGCCCACAAGCGCACCCCGGTTGCCTATCCAAAAAACAACTTCCAGACACTCATCGAAATCTCCTCGGCCGGGGAACTGCCAGACACGATACCTACAGAATCGCTGAACGCGATTACCACTTTGTTAAAGACTGATAGAGGCGACGACGCGATCATTGCTTTCAAAACGTTGGTGGTATCCAGTGAAAAGGCTAGCCGAAATGATTTTTATCAGGCGGCGGCGTACCTTATGCGACATGCATTCGTGGACGAAAAGGAAAATGCAGTGGAAGCGGGTACAGAGTTGCGCAGACAGCTTCAACGAGTGAGGGAGCTCGATGACGAACTGGAAGCAACGGATGACCACGAGCGCCGCGACGAACTCGTGCATCTGCTCGCGACAGTACGGGCTCGCCTTTCCTTGATGCGGGCGAAAATCAACAAATATGCCGAAGTCTGGAACCTACGGCGGATCAGAGGGACTCTTCGTGGATTCCGAGAGGTCGCCAGAGCCGGAACGCGTGATCACGAATAAGCCCGAAAACGCGTGCTCTTAACAGTAGGAAATCATGATTACCTTACTTAAAGTAATTGTCAGTTACCTCGCCGCTGGCGTGACAGCAGCAGTACTAGCTTGCTTTGCTGCCACACAATTTACGTTAGCGGGTCTCAGCAACTTCGGCATGGACGTGTCTATAGCTGATCGGATATCGGCAACAGTCCATGACGTCATCGGCATGGGTCCCCCATACATGGCTGTGATTGGCGTCGGCTTTTTGATTGCCTTCGCCTTCACCGCACTATTGCTACGCTGGGCACCCGGCTCTCGCGGTCTGTGGTTCAGTGTCTCCGGTGCGGTGGCAATTGTCGCGGCAATCCTAATCATTAAATATTTCCTCGGCGGCACTATCATCGGTGCTGCCCGCTCTCCTCTTGGGCTGGCCTGCCAAGGACTCGCCGGCGCCGCTGGCGGTTGGTTATTTGCCCAAATCTTGCCCCGGCGGAACCTAACGTGACTCGCCCCGCTCAACTGGCCCGATCCCTGCTCGCCCTTCTATGCCTCGGATACGCAGCCTCGATAACCGCAACGGATTACCAGGTTGAGACGGTTGCTGACGGCCTGGCGTTTCCTTGGTCGCTAGCTTTTCTCCCCGACGGCAACATATTGGTAACCGAGCGAGAGGGACGCTTACGGATCATCCGCGATGGTAAGCTTGACCCATCACCTGTCGGCGGTGTTCCCGCGACCTACGTTAAGGGTCAGGCCGGTTTTTTTGATATCACGCTTGATCCCGATTATTTGTCTAACAACACCGTTTATTTGTCCTACGCACAGGGTACGCATCGCGCTAACGCACTGGCAGTGGCACGCGCGCGCTTCACTGATAACTCCCTCACGGACCTCAAAGTCATTCTGACCGGTGAACCGGCTAAGGACACGCCACATCACTATGGTGGCCGAATGGTATTTCTTCAAGACGGGAGCCTACTCATCACCAGTGGGGACGGCTTGGATTACCGGGAACAGGCGTTGGCGCTAGATAGCCTGCTCGGGAAAACACTACGCATCAATGGCGACGGCTCCGTGCCACCGGACAACCCGTTCGTGAGCACACCGAACGCTCGCCCGGAAGTATGGAGTTACGGCCACCGCAACCAGCAGGGTCTCGTTACCACCCCGAATGGCATCTATCTGCACGAACACGGTCCGCGCGGCGGCGACGAACTAAACCTCGTCAAGCCGGGTACAAACTACGGCTGGCCCGCGATCACTTACGGTGTCGATTACTCGGGCGCCTATATATCTCCGTACACGGCATTCCCCGGGATGGAGCAGCCTGTTGTCTATTGGGTTCCGTCAATCGCTCCAGCGGGAATGGCCTATTACGACGGCTCAGCGTTCCCCCAGTGGCAGGGCGATCTGTTCGTCGCGACGCTAGTTGAAAAATCTATACGGCGTGTCGATTTCGAGAATGGGCGTGTAATAGAACAAGAGATCTTGTTCACCGAACTGGGCGAGCGCATGCGCGATGTGAGAGCCGGGCCGGACGAGTATCTGTACTTACTTACCGACAATGCGGAAGGCAGAGTATTGCGAGTGAAGCCATACAGTGGAAATTAGATCGAAATCCGCCCCTAAGTATTAATACCTTTTTGAAACGCCGGACGCGCCTCGAGCCTTTCGATATAAGACCGCAAGTGTGTCATCTCGTTAGTAACACAACCCAACCGCTGACTCATGTAACAGGCGTGACCCAACATTACATCGACGCCTGAGAAATCACCCAGTACATATTCCGTTCCCTCGAGTTGATCGTTCACTGGCGCCATTGCCTTTGTCAGCAGTCTTTTCGCCTGACCTAGTGCTTCAGAATTCTGACGTTCCGGTGGCAACAGAATAGTTTGCACTACGATAGTATTTACGGGCGGCATCGCCATACCCTCGCAATAATGGAACCACTGTAGATAGGCGGGGAACAACGGCGAATCAACAGGAGGTTTTAGCGCACCGTCACTATGCCGCGCGATGATGTATTCAACGATAGCGCCAGATTCGTAAAGCCGTACGTCATCGTCATCCAGCACCGGCACGCGGCCCAGCGGGTGACGAGCCCGATGCTCGTCTGATTTAAGATCTTTCGGACTGAATTGCATGGCGTTTAGTGTGTATTCGAGACCAAGTTCCTCGAGTAACCAGACAACTCGCCCAGCGCGAGATTGGGGAGCATGGTGCAGGATCAGCATCGCGTCTTAACTCCTTAACAGCTTTCAATTCAGGACGGTTACCGCCGATACAGCAACTCCCTGTGCATCGCGTGATGGGAACTGTAACCCCAAGCAGGAAAATGATCCGCGTCTGCCATAATTTCATCAGCCTGCGGTGAGGCGAGCGCAGCTTTAAGCCTCGCCAGATCATCAAACACCACTTCGTTACCGATCACAATAGTATCGTCGGTCAAGGCGCCAGCGGTTTTCCAACCCAGCGGCAAATAACACAACACGTTACGGATCGCGGGAAACTTAGCCAGTAATGGCGGATGTTTGTCGGTGTAAAAATCGACAAACGCGGCAAGGTCCTCGACCGGGCCATAGTAACGCACTACGAACGACATCTGTGCGGTTCGCTCCGGCGGAGTCTCTTCTCCCACCAACGAATAGTGAACCGGTTCAAATAATTCCAAATTAATTTTATCCGCCGATGCTGAAAATCCGTCTTTGTTTAACAACAGCGTTTTAAATTGCTCGGTGGCGACGAGCGCTCTAGCATTCTTCTCAGAATCGAGATCAACCTGCACGATCACGTTGGGCGGGGGAATATCATCCATC
>CAZBOQ010000013.1:0-6287 GCA_964493555.1 uncultured Gammaproteobacteria bacterium
ATTTCGACGAAGAGATGGTGGACTTGCTGGAGTATGAGTTGACTGAGGTCGAGAAGTTGTAGCATGACTTCACCGATTTTAACCGTCTATCGTCCCCACAACCGTGGGAACCAAGTCTGCAAACACCGCGACTGCCCAAAGATTAAGGTGCGCCACCTGCAGCAATGCGAGCTCTACTAGTTCCCCACATTCGCGTGGACGGCAGATACAACTTAACCTGGTAAAGCCGCTAGCATCTCTTCTACCCACAACGGATCGTCACTCAGCGTCATGAGTTCTTCGCGCGCCTCGTCTTTCGTCTGGGCCATGGTACGCATTACATCTGGCTCTTCCGCGTCGGCAGGTTGACAGGCAAACTCAAGACGGATCCCGTTGGGATCGAAGAAATAAATCCCCAGCAATCCGGGAAGCTGGGGGATGGGGCCACTGTGTTTTATTCCGTTTTCATCAAGGCGCTGCTCTAGTGCCTTGAAGCGCTCCTCGGTGACCACGAACGCGCAGTGCTGCATTCCACCGACCGCGTTCCGATTTGACTTCGGCTCGGCATCTTTGGGTATTTCAAAAAAAGCCAGAATGCTGTCGTTGCCCATATCAAAAAAGTAGTGTCGGATCTCCTCATAGGGCGGGTTGCCGCGGTTCTTCGGCCCAGTGCCCAAGCCCGGTGGAACTTTCAGAGCGTGAATCAGTGGCATGCCGATGACATTCACGTAGAAATCCACCGTCATTTTCATATCGTCGGTGGTCAATGCTAGGTGATGCACGCCACGGGTATTCAAAGCCGGCGTTGCAACAGCGCATTCTTGTGTATTTGCTTTCTCGTCCACGGCAACCTCCGAAGCCGCAAGTTTAAAACTCACGATATCGGGTTTACTCTATTATATTCCGTTAGAAAATCCGAGGAATCTAGATGGCTAGCAACGAAATTCCCATGATCGATTTTGCCCCGTTTCTCAACGGTAGCGACAAGATATCGGTGGCAAAGGCGTTGGATTCCGCCTGTCGGGATGTAGGTTTCCTTGTGCTCACCGGTCACGGCGTCAGTTCCGATATCATCCAACGTACGAACAAGATTTCACAAGAATTCTTCGCCCTACCTGACGGCGACAAAATGCGTTTGTTCCTCGGCGAGGCTGCCAAGGGCTACATACCGCCTGGGGGCGAGGCGTTGGAACAAACACTGGATAAGGACAGCCAACCCAACCCCTACGAAGCCTTGGCAGTGGGCCCACGCTCTGACGCCGAAGATCGCAAACTCAATGATAACCTCTGGCCAGACGTTCCGGCGGATTTGCGCGCTACATGGATCGAATACTACGAAGCCGTAGAGTCGTTCATCAACCACCTCATGCAGGCGTTCGCGATAGGGCTGGGGTTAGATGAACAATTTTTCCAGCCTTTCGTCGATCAACATAGTTCATATCTGCGCGCGACTAACTACCCGGAACACAATACTCCGCAGGCCCCTGGGCAAGAGCGCGCCGGCGAACACTGAGATAAAGGCAGTCTGCCCGACCTATGGACGCAGGCGCCAGGCTTACAGGTCAATTAAAAGAACCAATGGATGGATGTTCCGGTGCGGGAAGCCGGCCTGATCGTCACCCTAGGAAACCTCATGGCCGCGTGGACCAACGACCGCTGGTGTTCGACCCTACACCGAGTCGTACCACACTACGACACCGCAGGTGTTGCGGCGCGAAAATCCTCGCTAGTGTTCTTTCATATTCCCAACTGGGACGCGGAGATCGCCTGCCTACCGACCTGCACCAGTGAAGGCCAACCACCGAAATACGCGCCGGTTACAACCGGCGATTTCGTGATGAACTTGATCGCGAAGCAATACACCTGATATCGGGCGCCACTTAAGCTCAATCCAAACTACATACGCTGAGAAACCGGCTACTAGGGAGACCAAACATCCGGTCCTAAGGCGCTTTCGCGACCTGTCCATGCAGGGATTGCCTGACACTCTTACCCTACCGCACGTAATCGTTATCAAACCGCGTTGTATCCGCCGTCCACTAACATATCGTCACCGGTCATGAAGGAGGAGTCGTCTGAGGCGAGGAAAACGGCCGCCGCCGCGATCTCTTCCGGACGACCCAGGCGATTCAACAAGGTCAAGGAACCAGACTGCTGTTCTGCAGCATCCACGCCGCCGTAAGTCTCGATAACCCGCTCGGTCGCAATTGGGCCAGGTGACAAGGTGTTGACCCGAATGTTATCAGTCGCATGATCGGCGGCCATGCAGCGTGCAAGCTGGATCAATGCCCCCTTAGTGGAGCTGTAATCGCTACGTAGCGGTTTGACCACACTCGCCAACTGCGAGGCAACATGAATGATCGAACCTCCACCAGCTTTGCGCATCGCTGGGATCGCGTACTTACTCATGAGAAATGGGCCAGTAAGATTTACCGAAAGTGCCTCCGTCCAGACAGCGAGGGGCATCTCCTCAACAGTATTGAGAGACGTGAAACGCGCGGCATTATTGACCAGGACGTTTAAACCGCCAAACGCTTCCACCGCTTGCGCCACCGCGGCTTGTGCCTGATCCGGTACACTTACATCCCCGCAAAACGTAACCACCGTTCCGCCGGTAGCGCGGATAGCTTGTGCGGTCGCTCTGGTCTGCGCCTCATCTATATCCATGATGAGCACAGAGGCGCCCTCGAGGCAAAAATGCTCGGCGATGGCCCGCCCAATACCGCGCGCGGCACCGGTGACCAGCGTAGCTTTATCGGCTAGCCGTTTGATGTCCGCACTCCCACACGCGCATATCGCTTTCGATGTTTTATTATTTGCTCGTCATAACCACGGCGATAGCTGGCGTATGCTCGCGCGTGATTCGACGCGTTCGTGGCTGAATCAAACTGACGAGGATCCGGCTCCAAATCGAAATTCCCACTTTCGTCGGTACCGCGAACTAGGGTCGCCCCCATCGGCTGAGTGCCTCCGTGCACCACCCCAGCTGGGATGTAGCTCACCCCGAATCCGATACGCCGCACATCAGTGGTGTTGGGAGCGGAACTGTGAATCACCAACGTGTGGTGAAGAGAGAACTGCCCCGCATGAAGGGGCGCACAACAACTGGCCGAATCATCAAAGGTTTCAGCAATGTATTGCTGCCCATGGTTAACGCTGTCAGCCACCGACTCGCTGCCATGGTAAAGCTGTCCTTGTGCAGAGCTTCCCGGAACGAAGCGCATACACCCAGCCGATTCCGGCGCATCGGTCAATGCGATCCACGCGCTTACGTGTAGGTGTGGCTGCAAGCCGAAATAAGTCGCATCCTGATGCCACGCCGTAACCTGAACGCCACGCGCTTCCTTAATAAAAAAAGTCGCGTTGAACACGAGAATGTCGGGGCCAATCAAGTCTTCCACTGCATTAAGCACGCGCGGGTGGCGGATTAATTCGGCAGCCCACGTTTCGCGTACGTGAAGTTTCCTGAGCTGCCAAGCCCGCAAAGGCCCGCCGCCAAGTTTTTCTTCGTAGCTTTCGAACCCCCGAAGATAACGCTGAACCTCATCAGTTGTCAGCGCGTGTATAGGGGAGAGAAAATTGTCGCGTCGGTAACTTTCGATCTGCTTTTGCGATAGAAACCGACCCATGACCTGGACATTATGCGCGCATCGCAGCGCCACCGTCGATCGTCACAACAGTTCCGCTGATATATGCGGCCAGATCTGAGACCAGAAAAGCCACCAAGTGTCCGACTTCCTCGGGCCGGCCGGCGCGACCAAAAGGGAGTGAGGCAATGTATTCAGCCCAACGCTCCGGATTGCCAAAGTCAATCCCTGCACGCCGCCGCAGTTGTTTCTCCATTCGTTCGGTGGCTATGCGCCCTGGGTTGACACCTACGATCCGCACATTATCGTCGACCGAGACACCACCCAACGCTTTGGTCAGCGCCATCAGTGATGCATTGCCCATGGAGCCAGCGACATATTTTGCGTCCAGTCGCTCACCGGAGTTGCCTATAATATTGACAATGACGCCGGAACGTCGCGTCGTCATGTGCCTCAACATACCGCGACACATGTTGGTGTACCCGAAAACTTTGAGATCCCAGGCTGCACGCCAGTCCGCTTCATCTACGCCAGAAATCAAACCCACCGGGATTGCGCCAGCATTATTAATCAAGATATCGACATCTTTGCAGTGCTCGATCAAAGCGTTGACGTTCTTTGAAATCGCAAGGTCAAACGGGTGGGAGTCGATGTTTACCGGAAAGCGGGTACCGATCTCCGCCCGAGCGGTGTCCAGAGTCACAGCATCGCGTGCAGCGAGATGCAGGTTGACCCCTTCCTCCGCAAGCGCAAGAGCAACCGCCTTGCCGATGCCCTTCGAGCCACCGGTAACCAGGGCCGTACGACCCGCAAGCCTCAAGTCCATAGTTTTCGTCCGAGTAGGTGGCGCTTACAGACCTACCTCGCTACGCGTCCTGGTGCACGAATCTATGATCGCGTAGACCAACTCCTCGCACGGATCGATGAGTTGCGAGACGAACGCGACACCCATACCGCCGAGCCCATCTGCAAACTCGGGTGGAACGTCGTCACCACCCGGAAACGGGTAGCCAATCCTTGCCAACGGGATCCCCAATTGACAGATCGTTGACGCATCGGTCTGACCGCTGGCCTTGGGAGCACCGGGGTAGGACTTTCCATGCACGTCCTCCCAAGCCCGTGTCGCTGAACCAACGATCCAGTGACCAGGATCGGTCGCCGCTGCTTTACATGAAACGTACATTTCCCATTCCGCGTCCACGTCGTCGTGACGCGCTACAATGTCACGCATTACCGCGTCGAACTCAGCTTCGATGTCGGCGTTGGTTTGATTCGGATTGGTACGCACGTCCAGATAGATCTCGGTAGCAGCAGAAGGGAATGCAGGTTTCTCCGCCCAGCCCGCATGCACCGCCGAGATCCACCCCTCGGGCCTAACCTGTGCCGACTCGTGGCTGTCCGGGTACTCGCTCAACCACTGTTCAAGATCGAGGATTACCTTAGCAGCCGGGACAATAGAGCTGCGAAAACCGGGTACACCTCTAGGAATCCCTGCATAGCCCATCGTGCCTTTGGTGGTGACCTTGAACCAGCACATACCCGGATGCTCGTAATAGACTTCGTCGGCAGGTTTGAAAATAATGCCAAAATCCGGCGCCACGCCGTGCGAGAGCATGTGCATAACGCCGCTGCTGATACCGTAGTTATTTCTCTCTGGCACATACCAGGGCATCCCGCCGCCGCAGGTCGCAACAATCAGATCACCCTTAAGCGTAACGCCGGCATCCAGTACGGCTGCGACCGCCTCGGTGACAGTGCACAACATCGACTTTGGATTCGATGCGCCAAGACCGATTACCTTATCACCGTCTATATAGGCCGCAGGCAACATGTCAGCACGCAACTCTGGACCCACCCAAGGAACATCAACCGCCGCTTGACCCTCTATGTGTGTGTCTATAGGCGCATAGAGCAACATCGTCGGGCCTTCGCCGCTGCCGCGCACATGACCGACACAATTTCCCGATAGTTCGTTCACCGCCTGATACTCCGCATCAATACCAAGGCTCCGCATGTAGTCGACCATGTATTCGCTGGCAGCCCGTTCAGCTCCGGTCGGGCTGTGGATTTTTGTCAGCTCCAGAATGCTTTGTTTAAGGCGATCCGGGTTAATTTTCTTTCGTGCCGCATCGCACCAATTACGTTGTTCACTAGAGAGAGCTACTTTTTTATTCATAAGATTTTGCCTTTCCGCTGGGCCCGTTGTTTCATCGTACTAGCATCCACCGTTACGCCACAGCGATCTTTGCGAAACGGGAAAAGAAGTCACCGGTAAATTTCTTTGCCGTCGAATTGATCAGCCGCGAACCCACCTGGGCAAGCTTACCCCCGATATCAACGTGGGCGTCATAGTGCAGTACCGTAGCCGCGCCAGCCGATTCCAGCTGGACTTTAGCAGACATTTTGGCAAATCCCGCCGGACCACCTTTGCCCTTCCCGAAAATCGTGTACCCATTCGGCGGATCGATATCGGAAAGCGTGATCTCACCGACAAAACCCGCCTTTACCGGACCCACTTTCATCGCCACAGTCGCTCGGAACTCAGTATCCGAAAGTTTGATCATCCGCTCACAGCCGGGGATACACTTTTGTAGAATTTCCGGATCGTTGAGCGCCTTGTAGATATGTTCGCGCGACGCTTCTATTCTTTCACTGGAACTCATATCCATACGATATCCTCATCGTCCTGACTAGCGGTTACTATTAAGTTCGTGCAACCAC
>CAZBOQ010000014.1:0-7014 GCA_964493555.1 uncultured Gammaproteobacteria bacterium
ACGACTATAGAGGCGTTCATCGACGCGGCTCAGCGCGATGATGAGAAGAAAAAGGACGGTGGTGCGCCGGTCACGCACGAAATCTCCGAAGACATGGGTGCGGACGGGTACGGGAAGGATGCGCTCTCCTGCGTCGAGTTGGCGAAAACCCTAATGGCCGAGCATAGAGCCGAATCGGCCTGAGCGGAGTTGTGCGGTTCAGCTGAGTCCTACCGGAGCGATGGCGAAAATAAATCAGGTTGATTATCAAAAAAGTCTCGATCGTTTATCTGACATCTTGTCAGGCATCACGGTTCAGGCGGACGTGCAGTCGCAGACGCGTTGCCCTTACAAGAACAAGGACGCTGAATGTACCGCGCTAATTGGTTGCAAAAATCAGCGTCCAGTTGCCGCAGAGGATGGCCGCATCTTGCTCTGTCGCGGCGATGACAAGCTTGATTACCGAAGTGCCTGGGAGTCGGATCCCGCTAGCGTCGAGCGCGCTAGAGAGGCATTGCACTCGCCGGATAAAGCAGGTACGAAAACACTATTTGACCTAGCGGACGAACTTGCTTTGCATGTGCCGACGTCTTGTGGCCGCGGTGGTATCTGCCATGAATGCATTGTAGAAGTTCACGCCGGGATGGAGTCGCTCTCCGTGCGTAATGAGGCTGAATCTTTTTTGTCCGATAGTTTCCGCCTGGCTTGCCAAGCTCGCCTGGAGGGTAACGAGAGCCTGGTCGATTTTTCCGTTCTGCGCCGTAAGCCGAAAATACTTATCGGTGGGGAGCTAAATTCCGTCGCACCGTCGCCGCTGGTGACACGTGCCGGCGATTCAGTGTTTTACAACGACGACCGGATAGACAGGTATACGGGACATATCTATGGGCTTGCGATAGACCTCGGAACCACAACGATCACTATTGAGGTGGTCGACTTGGAAACAGGTAAAGAGGTCAAAGTTATTGGCTTTGAGAACCCGCAGCGCTTTGGTGGCAGTGATGTGATGAGTCGTATCTCCTACGATGGCAAGAACAAAGGAGAGCTCTGGCGTTCCGTCACGAATGCCATTAATTACGCGCTACGACATCTCGAAAACGAAGATTACATAGATCCACAGGAGATTTACGAGATTGTTATCGTGGGCAATTCGACGATGCGCGATATCCTGTTCAAGTTGGATGTGCAGACTATTGGACAGAAACCCTATAGGTCGCTTACTGAATATGACCTCATCGCCGGTAAGCGGTCATCGACTTCGCTGCGTTCGCGGCCTGCCAGGCTAGGTATCAAGATCAATCGCAGCGCCAAGGTTTACAGCCCGCCATTGATCAGTAGTCACGTCGGGGCGGATACTCTGGCCGATCTTGTTGCAATAGATATGGCGTCAAGCAACCAAACCATCATGTTGGTCGATGTCGGCACTAATACCGAGGTCGTAATTCAACACGAGGGTAGGATACTTTGCGCTTCTTGTCCGGCAGGCCCTGCGTTTGAAGGTGGATTAGTCAAGTATGGTATGCCGGCTTACGAAGGCGCCATCGATAGTTTTGCTTACCGCGACGGCGAGTTCTCTTTCACGACAATTGGCGATAGCTCTCCGGTTGGCATATGTGGCTCCGGTCTCATTGATCTCTTGGCGGAACTTCGGCGACACAATCTAATGACGAAAAAGGGAGTCTTTGCTGATAAGCGCCAGTTCGAACTGGAGGTTGTTCCAAGCCATGGGATTACCCTATCCAGGGAAGACGCGAGCAACCTCGCGCAGGCGAAGTCGGCAAACTACTCGGGCCAGTTGATCGTCATGCGAGAGCTCGGTGTGGATGCACGGGAGATTGAAACTTTATATCTTGCGGGCGGATTTGCTAACTACGTCAACGTACGAAGCGCTATCGAAATCGGTTTTCTTCCGCCCGTGCCGGAGGATCGGATTAAGAAAATTGGTAATGCCGCTGCGCAGGGGGCACGCCAGATGTTGGTGTCTGAACATCATCGGGGTGCGGCCGAGGAATTTGCGCGAAAAATAGAACATGTCGAATTGGAGACGACTCCTGACTTTTTCGAAGTCTTTGTCGACGGTTGTCAGTTTAACCCTATGCCGCAGCATTTGGCGAAATTTGAGAAGAACTTAGGTTAGAGATGAAGATTGAAAAACTTGATCAGGATTTCTTGATTATCGGTGAGAACATTCATACGACGCGGGTCGTTCTCAAAAGGGGCAGGCATTTCACGACTACCCGGGATGGCCACGAAGCGGTGTGTTTTGAAGATCAAGCGGGTGTGGAGCAGCTAATGCCGGTACCACAATCGCTCAAGAAGACCCAGGATTACGAGGAGGGACGTGTTAAACACATGAGTATTGCCGTTCTGGCTGCTATGCACGGAGACGACGAAACGAAGGACATAGGAGAAAATTATCTAAGAACACAGATATCTCGCCAGGAGGTGGCGGGAGCTGATTATCTAGACGTAAACGTTGATGAGATTTCCATAAAACCGGCCGAGCAACAGGAGGCCATGCAGTGGTTGGTGGCGTTCATGCAGGAATGCACCTCCCTCCCGTTGAGTATCGATTCATCCAATCCGGAGACCATTCGGCTCGGACTGGAGGCCTGCAGCGGTAGTGGCCAGCGCATGATGGTGAACTCAGCATCGCTGGAGCGACTGGACGTGTTGAACTTTGCAAAAGATCACAATTGTGTCGTTATCGTAACCGCGGCCGGTGAATCCGGAATGCCGCAGAATGTCGAGCAGCGCATCGAGCACGCATCGCGCATCGTGGAGGCGGCCACAAAGCAGGGCATTGCGCTGGGAGATATGTTCATCGACCCTTTGTATTTTCCGATTTCGGTAGATCAAGAGTTCGGTAACCACGCATTTGAATCTATTCGGCAGCTACGTTCGAAGTTCGGACCGGATATTCACATCACCGGCGGATTCAGTAACGTATCGTTCGGCCTGCCGTCGCGGCGGCTGATTAACGACGCGTTTTTGGTGCTTGCTGTTGAAGCTGGTGCGGACAGCGGGATTGTTGATCCGGTGAGCACCGATCCTAATCGTGCATTCGCGCTCGATCGTAATTCAGTACCATTTGAACACGCAGAAAAAATGTTGCTAGGCGATGATCCCGACTGCACCGCTTTCCTGAAGGGCTATCGAAAAAAGCTGTTTCGCGACTATGCGGGTTAGCTGTCGACCTGCGGGATGACGGGTAGGTAAAGTCGACTCGGGTAGCGCGCATCGCGATAGATGCGGTAGCAGATCGTGTCACTAGACATTGCGTGGTAGGAAAATTGCTTGCCGGGCGTATCGCCGCTACAGATCTCGACGGCTATACGATGACCCGCGCCGAATACGTTTGAAAGTGGGTATAACTCAACGGCGTATTCATTGACGTCCCCCGGGATTACTGGTCGTGCCGATCCACGGTCATGCTTATGGAACGGTTGCCATGGTTTGCTACGCTTTTCATCCAAAACACTATGTGAGAGGCGTAAATGCCCGTGGGTGAGCTCACGCTCGCTACCATCCGGTGCAACGTCTAACAAGGTGGCTTTGATCCAAGCGTCCTCAGCGTCGATTGCAAGATGGATATACAGTGTGATTGGGCCGGTAACCTCAAGAGAAGTGGCGAATGGACTTGTGCTGTAACGTTGATTTCCGATTTCAGTGGTCACTAGCAGCGACGACTGCGTGTAGGCGTCCGGCGGGATATTCTCGTGGCGCTCTGCATCTGTTGACAATCGGCCGTGGGTTCGCAAATAAAAGTTCTGCCATTTGGTTCTTTTCAACGGCCATTCGTGCTCATCTCGATAATAGTTGGCTCCTTGGATGAATAGCCGGATGGGCGGCTCATCCATGACACCGTTGTCTATTCCTTTTAGCCAATAATCGAACCAGTCCAAAATGGTTTCGTGGTACTGGCTGAACGGTCGGTCAAGCCAGCCCCCGGGCCACATAACCATTTTCTTTGGGCCGCTGACACCTTCCCAGATCATGAATGGTCCGCGTACGAATTTGGGTCCACAATCGGGATACCATGCACAGCCGCACAATACTGGGATATCGATTTTGGAAAGATCCGGGTTCCACCAGTACTCCTCGCCGTCGTAGGGGTTTATGAGGATATCGAAGAAGATCGGATTCTTCTCCGGACAATCAAGGATGCTGAAGAACAGATTGTATTGTGCCAGATCGTTATCAGCTTTTGCCGAATCGATTCGCCGTTGTAACTCGGCTTTAGCCATATCGCGTGCCGACTTGGAATTTATCGTATGTGCTTGGAATCCTGACCAACTCAGGAATGAGTGACGTCCTGTGATCAATTCCGAGTAGAACCCGTCGAGCACACCGCCGTGATAGCAAGCTAGATATTGATCAGTGGTCGCTTCAGTAGGCGCGATTGCTTTTAGGTGTGGGGGTTTTGCGCCCGCGACAACCAATTGGACGGTACCGAAATAGCTGATTCCGAGCATGCCGACATTACCGTCGCACCAAGGCTGGTCGGCGAGCCACTCTACAAGATCATATCCATCGTCGGCCTCCTGTGCGGAATACATACTCAGGAACTCCCCTTCCGACTGACCGGTGCCTCGGCAGCACGCGATTACGTGAATGAATCCCCTGGCGACGATATCGTCGGTCCAACCCGCCTCGATACAGGCATCGCCCAGTGGACTCGGCACTGGTTGTATTAGCAGTTGCCGTTGGGTGTTCTTGCCGTACGGTGAGAGTGCCAGTAATACAGGCAACTTATCGCCACCACGATCTTGCGGCAGATAAATATCTGCCGCAAGATGCGTACCGTCCCGCATCGGGACCATGGTGTCCTTCAGCACTTGAGCCTTGGGTGTAATCTCCACTCGGTCCTCTCTTTATTGAGCCGGTTTAAGCGTTTGCAGAAATTCCAGGATAGCAGTATTGACGGTGCGGGCATCTTCCAGATTGACCGAATGTCCCGCACCTGAAACCTGGATTAATTTAGAATTGGGCAGATGAGTTGCCATAGGCTGAGCGGCTCGGGAGATTGTCAAAACCGTATCCTCGTCACCGTGCACGAGCAGGCAAGGGAGGGATAGCCCCGCGAGCTTAGATGTCAGGTCTCGTTTATCGAGCCATGAGTGCGCCTCGTTGTAAAAAGAACGTGAGGGGATATTGCACCATTTGTCGACCCACTGACTCACTAACTGTGTGTTGTTCCGTTGTGTGCTCGCGCCGAAGCAAAGGCTTGCGATCCATTCCGCAAACGGTCGTGGCACATTCCCCTCGTTGTCGAGGGCGCTGAATGCCTCACCGTATTGGCTTTGTTCGTCAGCCGTATAAGCGCCAGCCATGGTTGAGATCAGTATCAATGCGGAGACGCGTTCTGGGTAGCGTAAAGCAAACTCCAGTGCCATAAATCCGCCCATGGACATTCCGGCCAGCACGCAACGCTTAACACCTAACTGATCTAGCAGTGCCCGGCAATCGTCAGTTAAGTCAACGAGTTTGTACGGATCGTCGTAACGAGGAGTGCGCGCACGATGGTCGAACGCAATTACGCGATAGCGATCCTGAAGCACTGCTAGTTGTGGTTCGAACATAGACCAGTCCATCAATGTGCCGTGGCTGAAAACGATTGGCAGACCACTTCCCCGATCTACGTAGTGTGCGGCTCCGAGCATGACAGAACTATCTCATAGTTCTCGCCCATTTCCGATACTCGCGTTGGTCCACTTTGTGGGCTCTCATCAGTACGATTGAGTTGGCCAAAAGTACAGCTAGAGTAGCGCTGGCTCCGAGGGGAGGTCTATGCACTTAAGGTTGTCGGTCGGCCTGATTCTACGGGATTTACACTGTGTTTCGAGATATTGCTGTTGGACGATGTTCGCCTCGAACTCTGCGAAGTTGAAAAGTTTTCGCGCAACCTGTGGCCTACCGTGAATTTGGACGCGACAGGATCGGCATGTTCTGGTTTCGTTGCTAGCATCGTAAACGCTCTCCGGTGCCACGAGCGCTGCAGAGGAAAAAAACTACGACAGTGATTGGTGGTGCCTAGCCGGATTTAGGCAGCGTCGGTGGTGTCTGGTCTTCACTAGGTGGACCTTTTAATTCCACCCTGTTCCCCGCCGGATCGCTTAAGTAGACTGCTGGCCCATAGCCGTCGGCGCCGAGCAGCGCAAACGGGGCCGCTTTAGCTTCTATACCGTGTTCCTCGCAGTACTCCAAAATCGCCGTTTCATCATAGGGTTCGACTCTGAATGCAAAGTGATCAACATTGCGGCCGTCAACGTCGGGTGGGGAGCCTTGGTCGCCCATTTTCCCCACCATACCCTCTATATCCACGATGTCGAGCATCGAAACACCGGCCCGCAACGAGCACATCCCGAGTTCTTTCGAATCGCGCTCAACGCTGCATCCCAGCCCTTCATAAAAAGCAACGAGACGTGGAAGGTCGGCGGTACGCAGAACCACATGATCTAAATGGTCGATCTCGAATGGTCTGTTCATGTTCCGCTCCGGTTCTGTCTACGTTATCTCAATTGACTGTCTTTGCTCGCACGCCGGTTGATAGTGCTTGAAGATTCTTGCGCATGGTCTTCTATTTCCTGGCAGGCAAAGCAACGGCGCACGCCTTGCACAGCTGCACGACGCGCCTCCGGAATAGGTTCGCCACATTCCTCGCAGTCGGTCAGGCTCTTGTTACGTGTCAGCCGGCTACGGGCGCGTTTGACTGCGTCTTCGACACTTGCATCGATTTGCTCCTGGACGGCGCCGTCTTTCGCCCAACCACTTGCCATCAGGTTCCTCGGTCTTCGTCTCGCATCAATACTGAGTATCGTCGCTCCGGCGACAATGTGAGTCAAATCGTTGGCATCCGGCGACGAGCACAGCGACAGGCGTTATGATGGTCGAAGGGCATCCTGTTTAATTTTGTCAAACGGAAGAGAAGAGCAATGAAAATCGCTGTTTTTGTCACTATTTGGGCTGGGGCTGTGCCGCCCGCAGATTTGGCTGATCAAATAATGGGCGAGCCGCTCGCCTATCTGAAAACCG
>CAZBOQ010000015.1:0-14749 GCA_964493555.1 uncultured Gammaproteobacteria bacterium
CTAGACGATTTTTTAGGGTGCCGTTGTTAACGGTGTGTAACGTAAATCACTGGAATGGTTATACCTGCTGTTGGAATGAGTCCGTGAGCGAAAATAATGAGGATGCTGGGGATCCCCATACAGCACGCGATCGCTGGATGCGCGAGTACGCACCCGATCACTTAGACGATCAATCGTAGGTCGGGGTTTTGCTGTTTCTGCAATTCACAAAACTGGATCGATTCACCGAGACTGAACTTCCGATCTACATCGATATTGAGGGGTGACACGAGTGTTACGGCCTTTCCTGATTTTCGCGCTCGTTTTCTCAATTCACCTAAATCTTTCCGCGCAAGTGGCGAACACGCCTGAGGCCGCGGCACAAATTCAAGCCTTGGCGCAACAACTAAACCCAAGTGTAATTCGCGAAATGTACGCCCTCTATACAGAAATCCTGCAGAACGCACCTAGGGACGGTGTCGATGTGATCAGAGATCTTCGATACGGAGAGTATGAACGTCAGCGTCTGGACGTGCATCGATCAGCTAGTCGCGCGGTCGGGTTGCCGGTGCTGGTGTTCGTTCATGGCGGCGGATTCGTGCGCGGAGACAAAAACATGAGCGACGTTATCCATGGCAACATCGCGACTTACTTCGCGCGACATGGCGTGGTTGGGGTTAATGCGACTTATCGTTTGGCGCCTAAACATCAATGGCCATCGGGTGTAGAGGATATGGCAGCGATCATTACGTGGCTGCGTTCGCATGTGGACGAATATGGTGGCGATCCGGAGCGCATCTATCTCATGGGGCATTCTGCCGGCGCCGCGCATGTCGCGGCTTACACCTTTTTCGAAGGGTTTCAAGTTGACCAAGGTAACGACGGCGTCAAGGGCGCGATCTTGCTGTCGGGGGTTTATAAGCCACGGCCCGGTGGGCCGGAACTAGTTTACTATGGGGAGGACCCACAAAGTCTTTCGCAGGGTAACATCCTGAGCAAAATCGACGGTAGAAAGATCCCACTTTTTCTGATCGATTCCGAGTTCGATCCAGGATTTATGCAACAGGGGACTGTAGAACTGATGGCCGCTGTGTGTAAACGTGATAACAAATGTCCGCGCCGACTGCATGTCCAGGGGCATAATCACATTTCGGAGGCCATTCATTTAAACAGCGCCGACGAATCGGTTGGACCTGCCTTGCTCGATTTTATTAATGGCGGTCGGTAGTTAGAGGTGTTCATCATGCAAGCATTGAGGTTCACGTTTCTTGCAACGGTGTTGCTTACGCTGTATGCGGGCGAACTACCGGCCAGTTTCATGGACGGCGCTGAAAACCGTTACGACCCAGGTCCGCCACGCAACCTCGTGCCGCCGGGGGCACGCTCACATGTCGTGTTGTTGGGTTCCGGCATGCCGCTGCCGAATCCCTATCGCTTTGGTCCGGCGACTGCCGTAATTGTGAATGGTACGCCATATATCGTTGACGCCGGTGAAGGTATCTGGCGGGCCCTGGGTAGGGCGTCCGCACTGCATGGTGGTAAGGTGGCGGCGGCTTTCGTCCCGAATCGGCTGACCCGTTTGTTCATAACCCACCAGCATGCCGATCACACGATCGGCATCCCAGCCTTTCTAATGATGCCGTGGTATATGGGCCGCACGAAATCGGTTGAGATATGGGGTCCCAAGGGGATCGTTCATACCGTAAACGCGATCCAGGATGCCTTTAGTGTCGACGTCAATGAGCGGATTCGTATTCAGATCCCGCCGGAGATGGGTGTTGGTTATCGAGCTACTGCACACGACCTTGATATTGAAACATCCGCTATCGTTTACGAAGACGACAACGTCAAGGTCGAAGCTTTTCATCACCATCACGTTGGGTTGAAGCATGCTTTTGCTTATCGTTTTACGACGCCAGATCGAATCATCGTGATAGGCGGGGACGGTACCGCCGATGAGCGCCTCATCGCCGCTGCTCAGGATGCGGATGTCTTCATAATGGAAGTGGCCACCGAAGCGGATCTGGCTAACGCCCCGTGGGGCGGTAACTCGCTGGCCAAGAAAGAGAAAGTAATGTGGGCGTACCACATCAAACCAAGTGAACTCGCAGACATCGCGACCAAAGCACGGGTCCGTCTATTGGTGTTGTACCACGTGCAGAACTACTCGGATCCCTTCGATGGAGAGGCGTTGCTCAAGGAGATCCGACAGTTCTACCGAGGTGATGTTGTTCAAGGGCGGGATTCGGATATTTATTAGGTGTAGGACACCTATCGACTGATCAGCACTGTGCAGTCGATTCGCGTGACACCCGATGCCTGACTCTACGCTGTGGCATCGATTTAAACTAATCCGTGTCCCTAAGCACAAGACGACCAGACCTACTTTGTTTCCCACAGGGCCTCGGATTCGCTTCGCCCGAGAATGCGGCTTTGGTCATGGTAAGGTTAACTGCGACTACGGGAAGCTGGGGTGCGACCAGAATGGAGAGACAAGCCATGGACGAACGGGTGCTGTTGATTACTGGTGCCTCCAGCGGGATTGGCGAGGCGACTGCTCGATTAGCTGCATCCGAAGGATTGCAGCTGGTAATCGCCGCGCGACGGGAAGAGAAGCTTGCTGCTTTGGCAGAGGACTTGGCCAAAGCAACTGAGATTGTGCCAGTAGTTTGCGATGTAACGTCGTGGGAGGATCAACAGCGCTTGGTGAGTGCTGGGTTAAAGCATTTCGGGCGCATTGACGGAGTTTTTGCCAACGCCGGTATGGGCGGCCGGCCGGGTGGATTTCGCGGGGGCGATCCCGAACGCTGGCGGCGCTTAATCCTAACCAACGTCTATGGTGTCGCGCTCACCTTGCGTGCCAGTCTCGAGGCGCTTCAGCAGTCGAAAGGGCAGGTAATAGTGACTGGTTCGGTTGCGGGGCGAAGGACGTTGGCAGGCTCGATGTACGGTGCAACTAAATGGGCGGTCTCAGGAATGGTCTATAACCTGCGGGAGGAACTGCGTGGTACCGGCATTCGCGTTACGCTGTTGGAACCAGGGGCTGTCGATACGCCGTTTTTCGATGAAACAAAACAAAATGCGCTAAGCGCAAACGATGTAGCACGTAGTGTTATGTACGCCTTACAGCAGCCGCTCGGTGTCGACGTGCATAACCTATTGATTATGCCAACCCCGCCTGTTAACCAAAAAGAGGGATGACCGATGAGCGAGTTGACCTACGAAGGAACGAGTAAGTTTGTGCAAGCAGGCAAGTTCCGTCTGCAATACAACGAAGCGGGTTCGGGTGAGCCGCTTATTTTTCTGCATGGTTCCGGGCCAGGTGCGACGAGTTGGAGTAATTTTGTACAAAATTTTGCTTTCTTTGCTGAGCACTATCACGTTTTTCTGGTCGATCAGCCTGGATACGGAGAGTCGGATACGGTTTTGGTCGGCGAAGACACGACACGTTCGAAAATAAATGGTGATGCCGTCAACGACTTCATGCAAGCTTTGGAAATATCTAAAGCAAGTCTGGTTGGTAACTCAATGGGAGGTGCCACAGCACTTAGTTTTGCAGTCGACAACCCGGACAAGGTCGACAAGCTGGTGTTGATGGGTTCGGGCGGAGCGGGTGGACTGGTGTTTGCACCGATGCCCACCGAGGGCCTGAAACTACGTGACGCCTCGTTTCGCGCCCCTTCGTTGGAAAGCATTCGAGCTTTTATCGAAGTTATGGTTTATGACGCGTCGTTCCTAACTGATGAGTTGTTGCAGCAACGTTACGAGTCGATGATGCTCAATAAGGAACATATTAGCAATTTCAACGATTCGAATTCGGCACAGCGTAATCTGGCGAGTGCTCTGCGAGGGATCGAGGCGCCGACCCTGCTAATTCACGGTCGAGAAGATCGCGTCGTGCCGTTCGAATCGAGCCTGCGCCTTGGCGCCGCGATACCGAATGCGGAGTTACATGTGTTCAATCAGTGTGGGCACTGGACGCAGTATGAGCGGGCCGCGGATTTTAACCGTCTAGTGTTATCGTTTTTGACTAACAAATGAGTTAGTTTGACGCAATAAAATCTAAAATCGGCCGATTGAATTCGTCTGGGCGTTCCATGTAACTGATATGGCCGACAGCTGCTATCTCGACAAGTTTTGCGCCCGGGATTTTGGCGGCTAGGTCACGACCAGCCTGCGGCGGGATGACCCGATCCTCGCCACCGACAATAACCAAGGTGGGGATATCAATCCTGCCAACCTCGGTGGAAGCGTCGAAACCGCGTAAACCTTCCCCTAACACTTGGCTATAGGCGCGGTGATCATTTCTTGCCAGGTGTTCTAACAGCCACTCTGTATTAACCGGATCGGCCGGTTGTGCCAAGGCCTGACTAGCGACTAATGGCGCGTACTCTTCCATGGTCTGTGTTTGCAGGGCGGACAGGCGGGAGCTTAGCACTTCTTCAGAAATGCCCGCACGATAGCCAGTGTGGCACAGTGATAGCGAGCGGCAAAGCTCGGGCGCGGTGATGGCAAGTTGTACGCCGATGTAGCCGCCCATCGAGGTCCCCACGAAATGGACCGGTTCTCCGCCTAGCCCTTGTACTACCGCTGCAATGTCCTGAGTCAGCAGTTCGATCGAATAGCAACCGGGTGTATTGGGTTTATCCGATCTACCGAAACCACGTAGATCCACTGCGTGCATTCGATACTTGGACGAAAACGGCCGCAATTGATTGTCCCACAAATCGCTGCTCATCCCGAGGCCGTGCACAAACAGCACCGGTGCACCCTCACCCCAACTGCGAACGTTGATGTTGACGCCGTTACATTGCATTAGCGGCATGGAGGGCTCAACGGTTAGTAAATAACGACCGAACGAATGCTTTCGCCTGCGTGCATTAGATCAAAAGCGTTATTAATCTCTGCCAGCGGCATTGTGTGGGTAATCAGGTCGTCAATATTTAGCTTGCCATCCATGTACCAGTCAACAATTTTCGGCACGTCGGTTCTGCCCCTGGCCCCGCCGAAGGCAGTACCGCGCCAGACGCGGCCAGTCACCAACTGGAAGGGGCGAGTGGAGATCTCCTGACCAGCGCCAGCGACGCCTATGATCACCGATTCTCCCCATCCCTTGTGGCAACATTCCAGGGCCTGGCGCATGGTGTTGACATTGCCAATACATTCAAAGCTATAGTCGGCGCCGCCATCTGTGATGTCGACGATCGCGGCCACAACGTCTTGGACTTCATTAGGGTTGATAAAATCTGTCATCCCGAACCTGTTTGCGAGTCCCACTTTGGAGGCATTGATGTCGACCCCTATAATTTTGTCGGCGCTCGCTAGGCGCGCACCCTGGATGACGTTCAAGCCGATCCCGCCCAAGCCGAACACCACGATGTTCGAGCCCGGCTCCACTTTTGCGTCGAACAGCACCGCGCCTACGCCAGTGGTTACACCGCAGCCGATGTAGCAAACTTTGTCGAACGGCGCGTCTTCACGGATCTTCGCCAGCGCGATGTCCGGGAGTACTGTGAAGTTCGAGAAGGTAGAGCAGCCCATGTAGTGCAGCAGCGGGTTTCCGTTCAGCGAGAAACGGCTAGTGCCGTCGGGCATCAGGCCTTGCCCCTGAGTGGTACGGATTGCCTGACAAAGGTTGGTCTTGGGATGCAGGCAATAGTCGCATTCGCGGCATTCCGGCGTGTACAAAGGGATGACATGGTCGCCAGCCTTCACGGAAGTGACACCGTCACCGGTTTCCACCACGACGCCAGCGCCCTCATGGCCAAGAATTGCTGGAAAAGCGCCCTCGGGATCTGCGCCGGAGAGGGAAAATTCGTCGGTGTGGCAGACACCGGTGGCCTTTATTTCTACCAGCACCTCGCCGGCACGCGGGCCATCCAGGTCTACTTCCTCGATAACTAGGGGTTTACCGGCTTCGACTGCGACTGCTGCACGAGTTTTCATTTAAGCGGTTCCTGATTTTAGTTCTTGGCTACTGGGGGACACATGTATAAATCGCGCATCGCGGTTTCCCTATGCCGAACCCAGCGATTTTCGAAATCGCGTAATGCTTACCACGGTAAAGACGATTGTAAATCCTACCAGTCCGAGGTTCTTTTTCTGATCGGCGTTCCTGAACGAAAGTGGCCGATACCCATGATTCTTTGGAACCGGTACGATACCTGAGGGCGCTTTAAAGCGCGAATTGCATCGGGGAAAACATGTCAGACTTGAAACTCACTTTGGCAATCAATGACTACGATCATGTCCGGGATCTCGTCGGTGGAAGAGTAAAACCGGAAGGGATAGAACTTACATGTTCACAAATGCCGGTGGAAGAAATATTCTATCGTTTCGGTGCCCGTCAGGAATGGGATATTTCTGAACTTTCCATGGGTATGTATTGCGCCGCCGTGTCTCGCGGCGACGCACCATTTGTTGCCATTCCGGTTTTTCCATCCAGAGTCTTTCGTCATTCGTGCATTTTCGTACATCGTAACGGTGGCATTAAGTCGTTGAGTGATTTGAACGGTAAACGGGTTGGTATGCCGATGTGGTCGCAGACCGCGAGTATTTATGCGCGTGGGCATGTTCAACATCAAGGTGGTGTGGCGCTTAGCAATATTGAATGGGTGCAATCGGGGATTAACGATCCGGGCCGAGAGGAACCAGCAATCGTGGATTTACCGGCCGGTGTTGAACTTCGTTTCGAAAAAGAGCGGTCGCTTACGGAATTGCTGTTGGACCGCGATATAGACGCCATTATTTCAGCCCATCCGCCGTATGAGTTCGAACAGGGTGACAAGAGGATTCGACGGCTTTTTCGCAACTACAGGAAGGTTGAGTCGGAGTATTTCAAAAAAACCGGTGTGTTTCCGATCATGCACACCATCGCCATTAAACGCGAAACCTTTGAGGACAATCGCTGGATAGCAAAGAATCTCATGAACGCATTCGAACTGGCCAAACGTCGCGGTATTGCCAGACTCGAGTCGGTCACTGCTTCGCAAGTCGCCTTACCATGGGCTAGTGGTTCAGTTGAGGAGTTTCGTCGCAGCTTTTTTGCCGATGGTGAATATTGGCCTTATGGGGTTGCCGCGAATCGAACCACCTTGCAGACCTTTCTCGACTACTGTTACGAACAGGGCGTTGCCGCCCGGCGCATGTCTCCACACGAGCTGTTTCCCGAAGAGGCGCAGTTCGTGTTGCGCGTATAAAAGTGATGGACCGGGATGCGCGACTCAATTTCCCAGCTACGGAGCGGAACGGCAAACACATAATTCGGGTGTTGGACGATTTTATACCCAACGAAGGCATCGCTTTGGAGATCGGTTCCGGCAGCGGTGAGCATGTCTGTGCGTTTGCCTCACACTTTACCGATATTGATTGGGTTCCCAGTGATCCGAATCCTGCTCATCGGGCGAGCATCGGTGCTTGGATTGCGTATCTAGGTCTATCCAACGTCGGCACGCCGTTGGATCTGGACGTGACCGCATCAACGTGGTGTTTTACCGGACGCGCAACGTTGCTGCTAAGCATCAATGTGATCCACATAGCGCCATGGGAGGCAACGATCGGGTTGTTTCGCGGCGCGTCGCAGATTTTGGAACAGGATGGCATTCTGTATATGTATGGACCGTACATGTTGGACGGCCAACATACCGCACCCAGCAATGCTGCGTTTGACCAGAACCTCCGCTCGCGCGACAGCTCATGGGGGATCCGTGACTTGAGCGAAATTACGAAGGTCGCCGAGCAATTTGGATTGCACTACGTCGATAAATTTGCCATGCCAGCGAATAATTATTCGGTGATTTTCAGACGCTGAATTACCAATCGTTACTGGTGTTGTCCCGAACGTATAAAAGACGCTGCAAAATCGTAATCGCGCTAACTGCCAGGATTACCTTGACTCCGGTCAACGGACAGCCACAAAACAACATGATAACCAGCAACACGGAACGTTCCGTATGCGTGGCAATGCCGACGTCGGCGCTAAGTCCCAGCGACTCTGAGCGTGCCCTGATAAAGCCAGCAAGAAGCACTGCGAGAACGGTGACCGCCCCATAGTGCACCGCCAACAGATCGTTGGTAGCCGCGAGATGTACCGTTGTACCTACGAGGATCAGCGATTCGGTAAGGTGGGCCAGAGTATCGGCCAATAACCGCCGGAAAACGGTGTTGCCGCCGGGCATTGCCGAACTCAACCAGAAAAGAACAAGCGTGCTGAGCCAAACCAGTCCGCCCAACTGTAGTTGTCCTGTAGCGATAACCCACGCAGCGGTCACCGCGACGATCGTCGCTAGCACGCGTAGTAGGGTAGAAGAAATACCGCTCGCGCCTAACCACGATACCAGCGGTTCTAGCGCGGCCTCGCAGTGGTTGCGTAGTTTGTTTCGTACGGCGGCGTTCATTCTTTTCGTTCCGATGTGAATAATAACATGCCCACGTACCCTCCCTGACACGCGTGATCGCATCTTTTTGCGATGTCTAGTGATAAAACAAGCGGCAACCCGTAGCGTGCACCGTAATGCGGGTACGGAGAGGGTTGGTGGCGAGTGGTGGCGGGCGCACTGCAGTAGTCTTACATCCTCTACATACGGCGTGTAATTCCTGACAAGTCAGGGAGTTTTCGCTAGCATACGCGACTTGCGGGGGATCCTCTTGGTGGGCGGCTGGGCATTGGTGAGGCTACGGAGATAGGTATGAATTCAAACAACCAGAAACTCAACGACTGGGTGGCCGATATTGAGGCCTTAGCGCAGCCAGACTCAGTGCACTGGTGCGATGGATCGTCGGGTGAGTTGAACGGTTTGTTAGATCTGATGGTCCAAAACGGCATTGCAACCAAACTGAATGACGCGTTACGACCGAACAGCTTTCTTGTCCGTTCGGATCCTGCCGATGTGGCACGGGTCGAAGATCGCACTTATGTTTGCTCCGTTGAAGAAGTAGACGCCGGACCGAACAACAATTGGCGTGAACCGAAAGAAATGCGCACCACCTTGAACGGACTGTTTGCTGGTTGTATGCGCGGACGCAAGATGTACGTCGTGCCTTTTAGCATGGGCCCGATCGGATCACACATAGCGCATATAGGCATCGAGATAACAGACTCACCTTATGTTGCGGCAAGTATGCAAGTGATGACACGGGTCGGTGCTGCAGTTCTCGACGTGTTGGGAACCGACGGCATGTTCGTGCCGTGCGTGCATTCTGTGGGTAGGCCATTGGAGGGAGAACGCGATGTGCCATGGCCTTGTGATCCTGACAATCGATATATCGTGCATTTTCCAGAAACGCGTGAGATCTGGTCATTCGGATCGGGCTATGGCGGCAACGCGCTTCTCGGCAAGAAGTGTTTCGCTTTACGTATTGCTTCGGTGATGGCTCGTGACGAAGGCTGGCTGGCTGAGCATATGCTTATCGTAAAGATCACGAACCCTGACGGAGTTGTTAAATATATTTGTGGCGCTTTCCCCAGTGCCTGCGGTAAGACGAATCTGGCGATGTTGACCCCGGCTGTGGAGGGCTGGAAAGTCGAGACGATAGGTGACGACATTGCTTGGATGAAATTCGGCGATGATGGGCGCCTGTACGCAATAAACCCGGAAGCTGGATTTTTCGGTGTGGCGCCCGGTACAAGCATGAACTCGAACGCGAATGCCATGCACACGCTCGGCGAAACGTCGGTGTTTACCAACGTCGCGCTGACCGACGACGGAGACGTGTGGTGGGAAGAAATGACCGAAGACCCGCCGCCACATTTGATCGATTGGAAGGGTAAGGATTGGACGCCAGAGACAGGTACGGCCGCAGCGCACCCGAACGCTCGTTTTACCGTGAGTGCGTCCCAATGCCCCGTAATCGCGGATGAATGGGAGGATCCCAACGGCGTGCCGGTAAGTGCGATCTTGTTTGGCGGGCGCCGGGCCACGGTCGTGCCGTTGGTGAATGAAGCACGCGATTGGACGCATGGAACCATTCTCGGCTCGATAATCGGCAGTGAAAAGACTGCGGCGGCGGCTGGCAAAATCGGTGAACTACGCCGGGATCCTATGGCGATGTTGCCGTTTTGTGGATACAACATGGCTGACTATTGGAGCCATTGGATCAGAATGGGTGAGCGCGCTGGTGCGCAGTTGCCGAAAATCTATTGCGTGAACTGGTTTCGTAAAGGCGACGGCGGGAATTTTCTCTGGCCGGGGTTCGGCGAAAATAGCCGTGTCTTGAAATGGATTTTCGAACGTTGCGAAGGGAAAGCTAACGCCGTAGATACACCGATTGGAATGTTACCTGAGCAAGGAGCCTTGGAACTGGGCGATCTCGATCTTAGCGAGGAGCATCTTGAAGAGTTGCTACGCATCGATGCCGATGGCTGGTTGCAGGAAATACCGATGATCGAAAGCTATTACGGGCAATTCGGTGATCGAATGCCGACAGCGCTGAGCGAGGAACTAAAAGCGCTTCGAGAGCGTCTAGAAGTGCAAACAGTAACGTAGTCGACAGTTAGTCTTTATCGGGGTTGGCGTTCGGTGCGAGAATGGCGGTGCGTACAAAGTCGTCCTGCTTTTACGCCACATGTCGATGTTTTAGTGCGCCATTTTAGCAATGGAATTTACCGGGCTAGTGCACTCCGTGCGGCTCATCTCTTTACTCAGTATTTTTAGCTGATTACCAAACGTTGTGAGGCTTCGTTCTAGGAAATACGAGATCAAGCCTTCGATCGAATCACCATAAAAACAGATGATCTTGGGCAACAATATGTTGCGAGGGATGTTCTTGCTATCGGCAGGATCGTAGGGATGCCTGTTGAGAGGCGTCTTGATAATGCGTCTTTCTAGCGCGTGGAATAGATGTGGGAGGTTAGGGCGCGGTGCACAAAGGTGGTGGCAGGAGCAGTGCCAAAGCGCGAACGACATTGCCTGGAACGTTTCCTCGCCTACATGTGTAGTGTCCGTTTGTCGACGGCTAGCGCGGCTTCGTGCATGGCTTCAGAAAGTGTCGGATGGCCATGAATCGTTCGAGCAATGTCCTCGGCGGCACCCTCGAATTCCATGGTCAACACCGCTTCGGCGATTAGTTCAGATGCCATGGGACCGAAGATATGTACCCCAAGAACCGCATCAGTCTCAGCATCGGCGATGATTTTGACTAGACCGTCGGTCTCACCCATCGCCTGCGCGCGCCCGCTCGCCATGAACGGAAAGACGCCTGCGGTGTAGGCGCGACCGCTCGCCTTCAATGACTGCTCAGTAGCACCGACCCAGGCGATCTCAGGCCAGGTATATATCACCCACGGCACGAGGTCGAGATTAACATGAGGCTTTTGTCCAGCGAGGCGTTCGGCAACTGCGACCCCCTCGTCGGCTGCTTTATGTGCCAGCATTGGTCCGCGTACGACATCACCCACAGCGTAAACATTGGCCAGTGAAGTTTGGCAATCCGCGTCGACTACGATGAAACCGTGTTCGTCGACGTCGAGCCCGACACCTTCGGCGTTCAGACCGTCCGTGTTGGGTCGACGCCCGACGGCGACGATCAGTTTGTCGAATTGCATCTGTTGCTTCTTGCTGCCAACTTCAAAGTCGACGTCGACGCCGTCTGGCCCGATACTGCTACCCGTCACCAGCGTCCCGAGCCGGATATCCATTCCTTGTTTGCGTAAGGTTTTTAGCGCCTCTTTAGAAATGTTTTCATCTGCAGTCGCGAGGAAATCCGGTAAAGCCTCAAGGACGACCACCTCGGATCCCAGCCGCCGCCAAACGCTCCCGAGCTCGAGCCCGATGACGCCAGCGCCGATCACGCCGAGGCGTTTAGGGACCTCGCTGAAGGCCAGTGCGCCCGTAGAATCGACGATTTGTGTGCTATCGATCTGTGCCGGTGGAATGTCGATTGGTACGGAGCCGGTCGCAATGATTATATGTCGTGCTTCAACCGTCTTTATGTCGCCCTCTACGGTCGGTCGTACTTCGACCTGGTTGCCGCGTAGTAGTTTACCGTGGCCCTGCAGCCATTCGACCTTGTTCTTTTTGAAAAGGCCTGCGATACCTCGGGTGAGGGTTGTTACGATTTTTCTCTTTCGAGAGAGCATCGCTGGGATGTCGGTACGCAAACCGTCGATCAAAATTCCATGTTCGCTACCGTGTTTTGCCAGCGTTTCGAAATGATGTGAAGAATCAAGAAGCGCCTTGGAAGGAATGCAGCCGACATTCAAGCAGGTGCCACCGAGTGCGGGTTTGTCGTCTTCGTCCAGCCAGCTCTCGATGCAGGCGGTCTTCATTCCGAGTTGCGCAGCGCGAATTGCGGCGACGTAGCCACCGGGGCCTGCGCCGATTACAAGCACGTCATAGGTATCCATGTGATTTCCTTACGGGTATTCCTTGTAGGGTCCGTTAATACGGCTAAACCTGCAAGAGCATGCGGGACGCATCTTCTAGCTGTCGCCACTCGGCAGAAACCGCTGTAGGATCGGTAAGATACGTTTCGTAAAGTTCCTCTACGAACGAGGCATTGCCGCTGTAAAGCGGGCTAGATTCAAGCATTGTCATGATTTGGTCCAGTGAAGTACGCTAGTATGCGCGATCTTGGGTATCTGCACGTTGCCATGCGCTTGGCTGCGGCCATGCCTCACCGTTTAGGCGTGGTGTCTGACGTGCTATACGTTGATTTCCGAACCCTGTTCCCGGCGGCGTCCCTGATTGTGTGACAGGGTTTTTCCTAAAATGCGTGTTCTGGTAGCGACTTGTGAATCTTACTTGATAACTTTCTAAAGTCTAGAGATGGTAATTGTCGGTGAGTAACATGCATTTTCCATACCGCAAATGTATCCTAGGCGGCCGATTTCGGGGGGCGCAAGGGTAAAATCGGGCGTAGCAAATGGAGAAAGTAATGGCAGCTGCAACGGTAACAATCACGGACAACACAAGCGGTAAAAGTGTTGAGTGCCCGGTTCACCACGGGACCTACGGTCCTCCAGTGATAGATACCAAGAGCGTCTATCAAGAGCTTGGGATGTTCACCTTCGATCCCGGCTTTGTGACCACTGCTAGCTGCAAAAGCGCGATTACGTATCTCGACGGCGAACAGGGAATCCTACTGCACCGCGGCTATTCCATCGACCAGCTTGCTGAACACTCGAGCTATCTAGAGGTCTGTTACCTGCTCATCTATGGAGAATTGCCCAACCAAGCGCAAATGGATGCCTACCGGGTTTCCATTAACCGCCACGCCACGGTTCACGAGCGCCTGAACCGGTTCTTCAGCGGTTATCGCTCGGATGCGCACCCGATGTCCGTGATGGCCGGCGTCATGGGCGCGCTTGCCTCTTATTACCACGAGACCATGGATATTCTCGATCCCGAAGTTCGCGAACTGACCGCGAATCGGGTTATCGCCAAAGTGCCGACCATCGCCTCGAATTGCTATAGGTATATCACTGGCCAGCCCTTTGTATATCCGGACAGTAACCTCGGCTACGTACACAATTTCATGCGAATGATGTTCTCGGTGCCGACGGAGGACTTCGACATCAGTCCCGTTGCAATCCGGGCGTTGGATCTGCTGCTGATTCTGCATGCCGATCATGAGCAGAACGCGAGTACTTCAACGGTGCGTCTGGCGGGCAGTGCGGAATCGAATCCTTTCGCCTGTGTCGCGGCAGGAATCGCCACTCTTTGGGGACGTGCCCACGGTGGTGCCAATGAAGCTGTAGTGCTTATGCTGGAGCAGATGGGGGGGGCTCAGAATATTCCAGCATTCATCGCCCGTGCCAAGGATAAGGACGACCCATTCCGGTTGATGGGATTTGGGCATCGGGTTTACAAAAACTTCGATCCGCGTGCGGTTATCATTCGCGAGGCTTGCCACGCTCTGTTGGATTCGCTAGACGGTATCGATCAGCCTACCTTCGAAACTGCCATGGAGCTCGAACGCATCGCGCTTGAGGATGACTATTTTATCGAACGTAAACTCTATCCCAACGTGGACTTCTACTCGGGCATAATTTTAAAGGCACTAGATATTCCGATGAGTATGTTTACCGTTATCTTTGCACTAGCGCGCTCCGCCGGTTGGATCGCCCAATGGATCGAGATGATTTCAGACGAAGAACGGCGGATCGGACGGCCGCGCCAGCTCTACGTGGGTGGGCAGCAGCGCGACTATGTATCGATCGATAAACGCTGAAGATTAGCTGCATCGTCCGGAACCTCAAATTTTAAACATTAATTAAGGTGAATTCATGAAACCACCTCTACGTGTTGCCATCACCGGCGCCGCGGGCCAGATTGGCTATCAGTTGTTGTTCCGGATTGGTGCCGGCGAAATGCTCGGTATGGATCAGCCTGTCATACTACACATGCTGGAGATACCGCCGGCAATGAAAGCGTTGGATGGTGTGATGATGGAACTGGAGGATTGCGCGTTTCCATTACTCGATTCCATGGTCGCCTCCGATGATCCTCGCGTAGCTTTTGCCGTTATCGACTACGCGTTGTTGGTGGGCGCACGGCCGCGCGGCCCTGGTATGGAACGGGCCGAGCTACTGGCTGCTAATGCGAGCATCTTCAAAGTTCAAGGCAAAGCCATCAATGACTATGCGAGTCGCGGGGTCAAAGTTATTGTGGTCGGCAATCCAGCCAATACGAATGCGCTTACCACGATGCTTTCGGCGCCAGACATCGATCCACGCCAGTTTACTGCAATGACACGCCTCGATCACAATCGTGCCGTCGCTCAGCTTGCCGCCAAGCTCGGAAAAGACACCGCCGACATTAGAAAAATGACC
>CAZBOQ010000016.1:0-12675 GCA_964493555.1 uncultured Gammaproteobacteria bacterium
GACCGACTTTGGGTGTACACGAGTCCCACTTGTCGCGATCGGAGAAAACGAAAAAGCAATTGCTGAAAAGCTGTCCCGCACAGCCTGGCGCAACTGCGGCGTCGAGGACCATGAAGCCAGACGGTACGATATTCAGAAGCAACGACGCTACCTCGACGCGCTTTTTTTCTTCGGTGTATCGGCCACCAAGCGTAAGCGCCAGAGTGTCTGTTATGTCTATGTCAGCCTGCGCGAATATCCCCCAGGTTTCGTTGTCCTGTGTACCTCCTCCGGAAAAATCAAGCACACTGACTGGCACGAAACGGTTTTCCTGATAAAAAAGGTCCTGTGTGAAATAGTAAAAGCCGACAGTCAGATCCATCCGATCCACGAAGCGACCGGCGAACCGCAGCTCATTGCTAATCTGGTCCTGATTAGAGACGGTTGTGGCATGAAAGAGAAACGGTAATGGGGCGGGTATGATCCCCGGGCCAACGAATCCATCAATGTCGGCGACCGTTCGTTGGCTGATATCCCGCCAGCCGAAGATATTAGTTATGGTTCCATCGCCGAAGGGCACGTCCCAATTGGCTTCGAAGGTGAATTGATCCCATTCGTTATCGTAAAGACCAGGCTCGTCGATCGCGAAATCGAAACTATTGCGATCATGCAACAAACGGTTTTGCGCAGCTGGTCCATCACCGTCTGACTCGCCGTGTTCGTAGCGGAATATGAATTCGAGGTCATCATGCGGAGTCCACACAACGGACGGTCGAATCATGAAGGTGTCGGCTTCGCCATGGTCGCTACCGTCAAACAGGTTCTCGTGCCAGCCGTTATCGCCGTTCCAGTACGCTGACACCTTTGCGCCCAACTGATCGCTGATAGGGCCAGACACTGAGCCCATTACGTAGTGGTTGTTACCGGTTCCTTGTAGCCCACTCTCGAACGCTGCCTTACCGGTTACCTCGAACTCGTCTCCGGGCTTTTTGGTACGCAGCACGACCGCACCGCCAGTCACATTGCGGCCGAATAAAAGGCCCTGCGGTCCCCGCAGCACCTCGACGGCCTCGAGATCGAAAATATCGAGCACAACGCCGGCAGTTACCCCAAGATAAACGCCATCAACGAATACGCCGACCGTTGGATCGATGGACGGTATAGAACTATTGATTCCAAGACCACGGATCGAGAAGTTGGCCGTACCACGCGTGGTGCCAATGTCTTCAAGCGACACGTTTGGCATGGCGACACTCAGACTCTTCAGATCGCGCACTTTTAGCGCATCCAGTTGCCCCGCCCCGTACGCGGTGAGCGCAAACGGTACGTCCTGTAATGTTTCCGCATCCGCTTTTTTGGTTGCGGTCACCACAACCTCTTCGATGAGCCGCGAGACTGCACCCTGTGCGGTAGCGTTTAATGTGAAACAAACGCCAATAAACGCAGTTAACGTGCACATTAAGATGGTACGAGGAAAGGTAGAGTTCATGCGTTACCTCCTAGAGGTAATATTTATCCGCCGCCCAGCTCACTCCCAGCAAAGCGCTGTCCGCAACGCGTTCTTCAGATAATTGAAATATATCACTAAGTCCTAGGCAGAGGCGATCCCATAGTGATCCATGCCGGTCGGACGATGCACCATAAGCTATTAGAATATAAGACTATTTATTAGGAAGAGCGATTTTAGAGGTCTCTGCCGGCGTTGTTCTGGAAGCGCTCAAAGCCGTCCGAACTCGTGCAAAACAGTGTGAGCGTATTCACCTGTGCGCATAGCCCAACGCGGGGCGGGGTCGTTGTGGTTCGGTTTTTCCATCGCCGCGTGGAATGCCTTTGCCGTCGATAATAATCGCCGCTTTGTCAAGCGTACTGCCCTATCATTTGTTTGCCGAGACTAGCCATGTGCACCTGATCCGGTCCGTCAAAAATCCTTGCGGTGCGTGCATATACCCAAGCACTTGCTAAAAACGTATCGTCGGTCACGCCCAAGCCTCCGTGCGCCTGGATTGCCCGATCGATTACGGCTTGTGCCATTTGTGGCCCGACGATCTTGATCATTGCGATCAAATCTCGGGCCGACTTATAGTTGGTTTTATCCATGCGTTCCGCAGCTTTGAAACAGAGCAAGCGCGCTTGTTCAATATCGCACGCCGAGCGGGCGATATCTTCTCTGATGGACCCTTGCTCGCTGAGCTTTTTGCCAAATGCCATGCGGGATTCGACTCGCGCGCACATCATCTCCAATGCTCGTTGGGCGCAACCAAGCAGCCGCATGCAGTGGTGGATGCGGCCTGGCCCAAGACGCCCTTGGGCGATCTCGAAACCACTACCTTCCTCGCCAATCAGGTTTTCCACTGGAACACGCACGTCCTTAAAAAGGACTTCGGCGTGGCCGTGCGGAGCATCATCAACGCCGAATACTTTCAGAGCTCTCACGATTTCTATCCCTCGGGTATCGGTAGGTATCAGGATCTGCGACTGTTGGCGCAGCCGACCGGCGTCGGGATTCGTCTTACCCATGAAAATTGTAATCTTGCAGCGCGGATCCATGAGGCCTGAGGAAAACCATTTGTGACCGTTGATAACGTATTCGTCGCCATCGCGAACGATAGACGATTCGATGTTAGTGGCATCGGACGGTGCGACTGCCGGTTCGGTCATGCAGAATCCCGAGCGGATCTCCCCTTTCAACAACGGGATCAGCCAGCGCTCCTTCTGTTCCGGGGTTGCGTAGCGCGCCAGCACTTCCATGTTTCCGGTATCCGGCGCACTGCAATTGAAAGCCTCCGAGCCGATCATGGAGCGTCCCATGATCTCCGATAGCGGCGCATACTCGAGGTTGGTGAGGCCATGTCCGTACTCGTCGAACTCGGCCAAAAAAAGATTCCAGAGCCCGGCCGTTTTCGCTTTCGCTTTGAGTTCGTCCATGACTAGCGGTACCGACCAGTGGTCCTCGGCGTCTTCGACGTGACGATAAAAGGTCGCCTCAGCAGGGTAAACGTGCGCATCCATGAATTTCGTGACTCGCGCCATTAATTCTTTGACCTTGGGTGAATGTTCGAAATCCACTAGATGATCCTTTAAACGACTGAGGTTCGCGATTATCGAGGCTTGTACAGAGTGTTGCAACGTCAGCGCCCATCCCGTCAGCAGATCAACTAAACTACGCGGCATGTAGAACTGTCTCCAGTGTATATGGAGGAGAAAAACGAATGGATGTAGACGTTCAAAATAAGGTCGTCATAGTCACCGGCGCTGCTCGGGGTTTGGGCCGGGAGTATGTGCAGCGGTTTGCTGAAGCGGGCGCTCGTGTGGTCGCTGCGGATAAGACCGACTGTGGAGAAACCATAAATACTTTGCAAGATAAAAGTGCGGCGATTGCTGTCAATGTCGATGTTACCGACAACAGCAGCACGCAGGCGATGGTTGACGCAGCAAAAGCCGAGTTTGGGCGTGTCGATGTCGTGATCAATAACGCTGCTTTGTGGGGTGGCTTGCGTGGCGGTCGCTTTGAAGATCTGGATGAATCTGAATGGGATGCGTGCATGACTGTCAATGTCAAAGGTATTTGGAACTGCTGTCGGGCTGTTGTTGCCACAATGCGGGCAAACGGCGGCGGTAGCATAGTCAACATCGCATCGTGTGCAGCGATGTACGGTATGCCATACGCGTTGCATTACACGACCTCTAAAGGTGCGGTGATAGCGCTCACGCGAGGATTGGCACGCGAACTGGGTCGAGATTGGATTCGAGTCAACGCCATTGCACCCAGTGTGGTGCTTACCGAGGGATCTGAAGAGTTCTTTGGTGAGAAGCACGATCGCGCAATAGAAGTCATCAAAAAGGGTCAAAGCTTACAGCGGAATCTAGAGCCGACCGATATTGCCGGCGCCGTACTTTTTCTTGCTGGTGACGGTAGTAAATACATTACCGGCCAGACTGTTATGGTGGATGGAGGTACGCATTTCTTGTAGGAAGCGACGTCAAGCTTGAACCTGGTCGTCTGATCCCCGATCCTTGGTCCTGTATTCTTGGCGCATAGTGATAAGGTCTACCCGAGAACGTATGAGCGACATCAAAACCCTGCGCCGTATCCTCCGCGAAAATTCTAATATTGCGGTGGTCGGCTTGTCGGCGAACTGGTACCGACCGAGTTTTTTTGCCGCCAAATATTTGCAGTATCACGGCTACCGTGTCATCCCAGTGAATCCCAACTATGACGAGATCCTCGGAGAGACCTGTTACCCGGATCTTGCCGCTGTCCCGGACAAGATAGACGTTGTCGATATTTTCCAAAAGCCGGACAAAGTGCCGCCGCTGGTCGATGAGGCGATCCGACTGCACGCCAAGGTGGTGTGGATGCAGATCGGTATTAAACATGAAGAAGCGGCTGCACATGCACAGGCAGCCGGGCTAGATGTTGTGATGGATCGTTGCATGAAGATCGAATATGCACGCTTGTTTGGTGGTTTGAACTTCATTGGTGTCGACACCCAAGTAATTTCGTCCAAGCGCCCAAAGTGGGTGCCCTAGTGTACGCTGACGGTTAGGAGAGCGTTTGGTGACTGATCGGAAGTACGGGTTCGAGACGCAGGCTTTGCATGCTGGGCAGCTGCCGGATTCGGCCACCGGTGCGCGCGCGACCCCGATCTACCAGACCGCGTCATATGTTTTCGATGATACCGACCATGCGGCTAGCCTCTTCAACCTGCAAACTTTTGGCAATATCTACTCGCGCCTGACGAATCCTACTACGGCAGTATTCGAACAACGAATGGCTGCATTGGAGGGCGGCCGCGCGGCGGTCGCGGTTGGTTCCGGCATGGCCGCGCAAATGGTGGCGTTTCTCACGATATTGGAAGCAGGTGACGAGATCGTGTCGGCGAGCACACTTTACGGCGGGACTTATTCTCAGCTTGACGTAAGTTTCCGCAAACTCGGTATCGAAACGCGTTTCGTCGATCCTGATGACCCTCAGAACTTTAAGCGGGCGTTGACTGGTAAAACTAAAGCTTTATACGCCGAGACCATCGGCAATCCGCTTAACAATGTGATCGATATCGAAGCGATCGCCGCAGTTGCGAATGAGGCCGGCATCCCTCTTATTATCGATAACACGTTCGCCACTCCTTATCTTTGTCAGCCCTTCACGTACGGCGCGGATATCGTGGTTCATTCCGCGACTAAGTTTATCTGTGGGCACGGCACGTCGATCGGTGGGGTGCTGGTGGAGTCGGGAAAGTTCGATTGGGATAACGGCAATTTTCCAACAATGACTGAGCCTTCCAAGGGTTATCATGGCGTGCGGTTCTATGAGACATTCGGTGATTTCGGCTTCACTATGAAGGCCCGTTGTGAAACTTTACGCACCTTTGGCCCGACATTGAGTCCGTTCAATGCGTTCCTGTTCCTGACTGGTCTGGAAACGCTGCCGGTGCGCATGGACAGACATTGCAATAATGCGGTCGCCGTCGCTGAATTTCTGACTGATCACCCGGCAGTCAGCTGGGTTAATTTTGCCGGCCTGCCTGACAATAAGTATTACCCGTTAGTAGAAAAATACCTTCCGAAAGGAGCTGGCTCGATCCTTACTTTTGGGATAAAAGGTGGTCTTGCCGCGGGCGCTCGGTTCATTGAGAACGCCGAGTTTTTAAGCCACCTAGCTAATGTGGGTGACGCCAAGACCCTGGTTATACACCCAGCTTCGCCCCCGCACCGTCAGCTCGGTGAAGAACAGCACCAGGAAGCTGGTGTTACGCCGGACATGGTGAGGTTGTCGGTTGGTATGGAAACACTGGACGATATCCTTTGGGACATCGATCAGGCTTTGTCGAAATCACAAGAGTGAAAGATCGCTATGGATAAACCTTATACGGCGCACGTCGATTTTTTCAGCCAAGACAACTTGCCGCCCCGTGAGCTCTGGCCGGAGTTCAAGTTTGATGCGCCAGGCTTGCAGGTGCCCGCTCGGCTCAATTGTGCCAGCGTGTTGGTTGACGACGCTGTCAATGGCGGTGCTGGAGACAATATCGCGGTGTATTTTGAAGGCCGGACCTGGACCTATCGTGACGTGCAGAAAGAAGCAAACAAGCTCGCCCAGGTGCTTACGGAGGATTTCGGGTTGGTACCGGGTAATCGTTTGCTGCTACGTGGCCCGAACAACCCGATGTTGTTTATCGCCTGGGTCGCGGCTATGAAAGCTGGTGCAGTAGTGGTTGCGACGATGTCGCTATTACGAGCCCAAGAGATTAGCGTGATTATCGACAAAGCGAAGATCAGTCATGCGCTTTGTGACCATCGTTTTGCCGAGGACCTTATGGTGTCCAAATTAAACAGTGCGTACTTGAAACATGCCACGACGTGGGGCGACGGACAGCTCGAAGCATTGATGGAATCTAAATCGGGCGAGTTTCAGAACATCGATACGGCGCAGGATGATGTCGCCTTGATTGGTTTTACGTCGGGGACTACCGGCGTACCTAAGGGCACAATGCATTTCCACCGCGATGTTGTCTTAATCGGCGAAACCAACGCCCGTTATCTGCTCGATAGTGGGCCGACAGAGATCTTCACCGGCACACCACCGCTTGCGTTCACGTTCGGACTGGGCGGGATCCTGGTGTTTCCATTTTATGTGCGAGCTGCTAGCGCTCCGTTGGAGGCGCCAAACCCAGATTCCCTGTTGGAACACATCCAACGCACCGGTGTGACGACGATGTTCAGTGCACCGACAGCGTATAAGGTGATGGTGTCGAAAGTGAAGGAGTACGACATCTCCTCGCTTGCAAAGTGTGTCTCGGCAGGTGAGCCGCTACCTAAACCGGTTTCCGATGCTTGGTATGAAGCGACCGGGCTTAGGATCATAGATGCTCTAGGTGCGACGGAAATGTTGCACGCTTTTATCGGTGCTTCGGGCGATGATGTGCGCCCAGGTGCAACCGGCAAACAGATGTTGGGCTATGAAGCATGCGTGTTGAATGAAGACGATCAACCGATGGGACCGAACAGCGAGGGTAGGCTTGCGGTCAAAGGTCCGACTGGTTGTCGTTATCTGGCTGATGATCGACAAAAAAACTACATCGTCAACGGCTGGAATGTCACCGGCGACCGCTATTATCTTGATGCTGAGGGCTACTTCTGGTTTAGGGCACGAGCTGATGACATGATTATCTCCTCCGGCTATAACATTGCGGGCCCCGAAGTTGAGGCGGCATTGCTTGCACATGATGCGGTCGCAGAGTGTGCAGTGGTCGCCTCTCCCGACCCGGATCGAACCAATATCGTCAAGGCGTTTGTAGTGCTCGCTCCCGGTCATGCGGCCGGGGGGCAGCTGGTTGGAGAGTTACAGGAATTTACCAAGCAAACGATCGCTCCCTATAAATATCCTCGCGCCATCGAATTCGTCGACAACCTGCCGAAGACGCTCACTGGCAAGCTACAACGGTTCGCCCTACGTGAACGCGAATTAGAGAAAGCCAAAAATATGTAGTGGGTAAGCGACGTTCGAAAGGTTACCGTGCTCGCGTTCGATTCTCGCTCCTAAATTGGAGCGGATGTCACCACGTGGCTCACGCTGCGCACGTTTTAGGGTCCGACCCCATGTAGATGGCTCTCTACCGGGTGGGCCCCGAGCAAGATGAAGGCGATTTGACAGGGCTTGTTGCTGCGGTTAGCCCAGCCGTGCCAGGTTGCGCGCTGGATCAGGACATCGCCGGCTTCCAGGTGGACCTCGGAATCGTCCAATAGCATGTCGCATTCACCGGACATAACAATCGCATAGTCGATGGTCTCGGTGCGGTGCATGTACGCCTTCTTACCGGGCACGAGTTCAAGCAAGCGGAATATTGAACCGCTTTCCGGCGGTTCAATATCAATATCGCGTAGCGATGGGTCCTCGTTCCTACTGAGATCCGCGGGTGATTCATCGGTCATCCACTGCAGGGAGTTAAAGTTTCCGGAGCGCAATTGTTTGATGTTGGTCATGGTCTCATCGCTACGCACGACGGCTTTGCCGTCGGCATCGTGAGCCGTAACCACTCGGCGGACTTTAAGTGTCATCGTAAGTTGATCCGGAAGTAGATGGGAATGCGATCTATTTGGGCTTCACGCTGCTAGCGATGATATCTCGGTGTAACTGCCAGGTTCCGTTGACGCGCTTCCAGAGAACCACGTATTTGCCATGGTCGGCGATGTCACCCGCGGCAGTGAGCAGTTTGTAACGCCCTACCTCAGCGGCATGGTCGCCCAATGAGGTGACTTCCAACGCTGTAAGCTCGACACTGTTTAATCCGGATTCGTATGCGCCTTTCCAGAATGCGGCGATTGCATCGCGGCCCTGCAGCGCTTCCTGTCCGCTCAGCAGCAATTGCCCGTCGATGGTATAGAGCGCGGCTAGAGCTAAGGGATCGCCGCCAAATATCTCACCGAACTTTGCATTAGCTGAATCAATTTCGGCCTTGATGCCTTCCTCTGCGAACGAAATCGAAGTAACGACGATTAACAGAGCAGCGCTGAACAACGTACGAGGTGTTTGTATAGTCACTTTTTATTCCTTTTAGTTTGTTTGATGTTTGGCCTACGCTGATGCGCGTTATGCGAGCATATAACCTTGTTCGTTTTTGATCGCGTGGCCGTCCTCCACGAGTTTGATAAGACCCGAGATCAGTGCCCGCTCGGCAACGTGATAAAAGTTGGGCTCGACATCAGCGTACGCTTTCGGCAGTAATTCTTGGGTCGTTTGCGCTGACCCGGCGAGCGCGGCGAATATTTGTCCCTCACGCTCTTCGCGATGATCGATGGCTCTCTGGACGAGCTGTCGACCTTCGCGAGCGGGCGGTCCGTGAGCGGGATATACAGTTGCGTCGGAAAGTTCGGCGAGTACCCGTAGCGATCCCATGTAAGTCGTCAGGTGGCCGTCGTCCGGATCAACAATTATTGAAGATAAAGTCGACACCAGATCCCCGGCGATAACCGAATGGTAACGGTTTTCCTTAAAGATGAGATGGCCACGGGCATGCCCTGGTGTGTGGTAGGCGATCATCTCCCACCCGGGTTTGCCGTCCGGTGAATTACCTAGCGGTAACACGGCCTGGTGCGTTATCTCGTCATCGAACTCGAGGTCTGGCAGCATGCGTATCGTTTCCGCGTGCGCCAGCAACGGGATCCCATAACGTTTTTTTGCCGGTTGGGCGCTTGCAATGTGATCGGCATGGTTGTGCGTGAGGATGATCGCCTCGAGCTTGCGCCCTTCGCCGATAAATTCATCGAGCAACTCCCAGAGCTTTTCCTGTTCAGATGCTTCGGTGGCTGCCGGGTCAATGATATAGATACTTCTGTCGCCGATCAGATAACAATTGGTGTGCGTCGCGGGGGGTAGCGTCGGCGACTTTAATGGCGCTATCAGAATGCCTGGGTTAAAACGCACTCGGTGAAGCTTGCCTCGGGCATAGGCTGAGGTGAGGTCTTTAACCACGTCGTGATAACCGTTATCTGGTTTGTCCTCCAGCAGGCGTAGCAGCAACCGAACCGGCGGTACAATCAAAAGTTCACCTCTACGCCATTCGGCCAAAGCATCGCTCGCGCGTCGGAAACTGCCATTCACCAGCTCACCTTCCCATATCGTTACGCTTTGTTCTTTAGGTAACTCACAGAGAAAAAACCAGGCATCGTAGCCGCGCGGAATGAACGGCGGTGTGCTGATGCGGCATAGGGGTCGAAAATCCCGTGCATCAAGATGCAGACCCTCGCGAGAGAGGATTTCAGACCATTGAATTTTTCCATCCAGTAGTTGTTGACGATAGTTGCTTAACTTGTCCTCCGTCGGTAACGGCTCACCGTGGGCAAACAACACGCCGGTTTCTTCGAACAGTTCACGTACTGCCGCGACCACAAACGTGTCGAACTCGGTTGGATCTTCTCCCTCTGGCACGACGACGTTTTGTACCGTAATCTCGCTGTCTTCTGGATCCAGCGTGCCCCCGGGGAAAGCATGATATCCGCCCATAAAACGTAACGCAGGATTGCGTTCGACCAGCAACACCTGATCGGTGTCGAGGTCCCTGCTCATGAAGATACTGACCGATGTGCGGGCGCTAGCCATCGTCAAACATCGTTACCCATCGTCAGAGTCCTCGCTTCGTGTGATTCGGCCTATCCAGCGTTGTTGGGCGAGATAGTTTGTCGGCAACTCCTTGTCTTTCTCGAGCTTTACCATATCGTTGAGACGTGCTTGCTTGTTAGGTGTTGCTTCTGGGATGTCGTCCAGGGCGTCTTGGAGCATCGCATAGTCTTCACCAACGGGACAGACGTCTTGGCAGCGTCGGCAGCCGGTGATCACTCCTCCACCACGCAATATGCTTTGCCAGATTTCGAAACTGGGTTGACTACGCAACATCGCTTTTTGTTTGTCTAGGTCGGTCTGGTCGATGATCTCCCCCAGAAACTCGGCGGTTTGTTGGAAGCCGTGCGGGGACCGGTAACGATCACATCTGGGCCAGTCGCGATCCCAGTGGCCGACCGTATCTCCGGGACAGGTTGACAGACATCTCCCGCATTCGGGGCCTTTACAGAGGGCATGGTCCATGCGGGTGTCGGTTGCAACGGGCACAGAACTCAATACCGCGGATAGAATTACGCGCGGGCCGTACTCAGGTGTCAACAATTGCAGATTCAAGCCTAGCGTGCCTAGACCCGCTTCTACGGCTGCATGCGGAAGAGATAATAACGGTTCGAGATGCGCGTACGGATCACCCTGATAGCGCCATGGATCTACATGAGTCGGCGGTACGATCAATGCAGGATAGCCTTGCGTTTCAAGCCATAACACCAATTCTAGAGCGGTCTCCTCTAGCGCCGTGATAGTGAGTTCGTCGTTGTAATATTTATGTCGTTCGTCCCAACGTTTAATACGTGTTGTGCCGGCGCTCAGACGGCGCGCGAGCACGATTACACGATCGGCGTCGTAGTCGCTGATGTCAGACGGCCGACGTGGATCGTCTGGATTGGGTGGATACTGGTTCATAACCGTGGCGTCAGCGATCCCAACGAGATCTGCGCCTAGCGTTTTGGCTTGTGCCTTAACGTCAGAAGCTGATATCGCCTTACGATAAACCGATGTGGTCATGATAGCTGGTCATCCTCAGCTGCGCGCTCGGCCTGTTCTTTTTTGAATGCCTGCAATTGACGCGCGACGATTCCCTGATAACCGTCGGGCCCGACCCAACGACTATTCCACTCGTTCAGTCCAGGTACATCGGCCCCTTCCTTGCGGTCGGTTTTGAACTGCTTCGCTTTGGCGATTTTTTCTGGCGTTTTCTCTGGAATATTCTTCTGTGGTTTCGCCAGAAAAGCGTGGTAGTCGTTACCAACAGGGCATACGGCCAGACAACGCGGGCAGTCACCAAATGATCCGACCACTCTCAACAGTCCTTGCCAAAATCCGAACACGTCACGAGATTGGATGGCCTCATTGCGCTTCTTCTCTACCAGATCCAGGTATCTATCGAAGAAACCGGTGATTTGCCCGAATCCAAACTCCTGCGCTTCCGTTGCACATTCACGCTTGTTGATACCGAAATGTTCGACCGCGTCAGAAGGACAAGAGTAAAGACATCGAGAGCACGATTCACCGATACAAACCTGTTCGGTGATTGGCTGGTCGGCTTCGAGTTCCAGTTCGGTCAATATCCCAGTCAGGTAGACACGCGGCCCGAACTCGGGCGTTAGCAAGTTTACTTCCAGACCTAAAGTGCCCATTCCTGCTTCGATACCCAAATGCCGTGTACTCAAACGGCCGTAACTGGCACGTTTATAGTCCCAGTCGGTTTCCTGTGCGGCAGTCGTGAAACTCGGGTAACCGCGCCGCTCCAGCGCCTCCGCCAGTCGAAAGGCGATACGGTCCATGCGACGCAACACCAACATGTCCAGATATTGGACGGTAACATTGCTCTTGGCGCGAAACCCGGCAACGGGGATATGGGAAACGATAACAACGACGCTCTTTACATAAGGCGAAATTCGTTCCGGCGTTTGCGGGAAGCGAGGGTCGGGCGGAAAAGCGTTCAGGGTCTGGGCATCGGCAATGCCTACCAGATCCGCGCCCAGTTCCCTTGCTAAGGCTTTGACTTCTGTCGCAGTCGGTGGTGCTTCAGTCACAGACCAAACTGCCGACGCGCAAAATCTGCTTGAGCGTGGATCGCCTGCATTCCTTCTGGTAATGCCGCCGCCATTCCCAGGAAAGCATGAAACATCCCGGCACAACGTTGTGCAACGACTTCGTTACCGGCTGCTTTAAGCGCTCCAGCGTAGGCTTCGCCCTCACCTCGCAGTGGGTCAGCCTCAGCAGTGATAATGAGCGCCGGAGGTAGATCTTCAAGTGAGTCTGCAAACAAAGGGGACACGTATGGGGCGGTGCGACCGGTATCTCCGAGATAATGGTCCCAAAACCAGATCATTGCCGCCTCAGTGAGGAACGGCCCATCGGTAAACTCTTTGATGGTAGTGTTGGCCATGGTCGCGTCGACGGCGGGATAGGCGAGTAGTTGTACTTTTAGCTTGGGGCCACCGCGATCGCGTGCCATCAGCGACACCGCCGCCGCTATGTTGCCTCCCGCGCTGTCGCCGACAACGCCGAGCCTAGTCTTGTCGACCCCGATTTGCGTGCCGTGTTGCGCTACCCATTCGACAGCGCCGTAACAATCT
>CAZBOQ010000017.1:0-6575 GCA_964493555.1 uncultured Gammaproteobacteria bacterium
ACTTGCTCACCGCGATTAAGGTGCTCATCGATAGCGACAAGTAACTGTCGAGATATACCCGAGTCGACATCACCGTTTTTCAGATCAATCAACTCCAGATCTGGAACCTGACTCGCGTGTATCCGTTTGGTCAATTTTAAAAGTCGATATCGGCCTGCACGCACGTTGTACACAGACTCGAGCGATGGCGTCGCCGAGCCCAATATAACGGGAATCGAATCTCGCTGTACACTCATCACAGCGACGTCACGCGCCGAATAACGAAATCCATCTTGTTGTTTATACGAACCGTCATGTTCTTCATCTATGATAATGATCCCCAACTTCTTCAACGGCGTCCAAATTGCCGAACGGGTACCGATCACTATCGATACACGACCATCACGCGCCGCGAGCCACGCCGTCAGACGTTCTTTGTCGGTCAGGCCAGAATGCAGCACAGCCATCGGCAGAGCAAAGCGTCGTTGGAAACGTTGCACTGTTTGATCGGTCAAGCTGATCTCAGGTATCAAAACAAGAGCTTGGCAACCCAACGCCAATACCGCCGCTACTGCCTGCAGATAAACTTCGGTCTTACCACTGCCGGTCACTCCATCCAACAGGAAGGCTTGAAACTCGCCGATACTCTCGGTAACCATCCGCACCGCATCCGCTTGCTCAGAGACGGCCGGTAAAGGTTTGTCGGCGCTGCTGCCAGTACCAATACCAAGTGGGAAGTACTCATCCACTTCGACATAGCCATTCGCGATCAGCCGTCGCATTGTCGTGCGCCACGGCTGATGCCTTTCGTCAAGTTCCCTATCACTCAATGGATCTTGCGATGTCCGGAGTATCGCTAGTAGCGAGTTCTGCCGGGGTGCCCTAGCGATACCTGCGGTGGCGGCATGCTCTCCGGACACCGTCAAACGATAGCACTTACCCAGCTCGCGCTCTGCACGCCTCCCTCGACGAAGCAACGGCGGAAGCGCGGCGGAGAACACTTCACCAAGTGGGTGGTGATAATAGTCGCTCGCCCACTGCAATAATGACAGGCCGCGCTTGCTAAACAGCGGCTGATCATCGAACAACGCGGTAGCACGCCGAAGCTTTGTGGGCTGGAGAACACTACCGTCCGCGACAGCGACGATGATGCCGACTTTGCTAGCTCGACCAAAAGGCACTTTGACCCGCTGCCCGGGCGCAAACTGCTCGGGTCGCATGGCATCTGGCAACAAATAGTCGAACACACGTCGCAGTGGAATGTCGAGCACTACTTTGAGGACGGGACCTGATTGACTGATCGCTTCGTTCATTCGAAACTCGGTTGAGGACTTTTACCCAACAAAGCTTCCAATGCCGCGGTAGCAAGACGACGCATCGGCTTACCGTCTATGGGGCTCACCGGACCGTGGCCAATATCTCTCACGCCAAACACCACTAATTCTATATCGGTTCCATCGGCACTACACTCATAACATGGGCGGCAATCTTCCCGACGATTTGAATACCGCACACGGCGTTCAGTCAGTTCATATGGAATGTCTCTATCGATGAGAAAAAGGCCGACCTCCTCAGCAGAATCATTGAACAGATGCAATGTAACGGGCGTCGTAGTGGTCGCCGTGCCATGCACAACCGGTCCCGCCAAACGGGGTCGGAATTCGGCAAACAGATCCATCGCCTTGAGCGCTGTTTGTCTGAACGCCAGCAGAAGCTCGCCGTGTTCCGGATAAAACAGGCGCAGGTACTCGCGTAGCGCCGTTTGCACCTCGCCAAGCTCCGGTAACGCTCGGTTACTTACGCGTAAGTACTCAGCCGCTTTGCACCGCGCGGCGCGAAGACTTACCTCATCTCCGTCGGCAAGAAAACGCGCAGCCAGTTGGGCAACACGTTGGCGCGCCTCCCAATTGTCCGACTTCGTCGGTCTAGTCCTCATCTGTCTCTCGGTCGGGCACTGACCGTCGGTCAGAATAATTGCTCCGGGGCCTCGGTCTCACCCTGCCGGTTTATTTTATAAGACCTATCGGCTAGCCGTTTCGGAACGAGACCAGCACGAAAAGTTTCGTAAATTGCGCTCGCGTCGCCCAACACGGCTGGCGTACCGGTTTGCGGATTGATCCGCATCGTTACCAGACCCGGTGGTTCCTCCATAGTCGACTCCGGCGTCCCGTCCAATACGGGACGCATATAGTCGATCCACATTGGCAACGCAGCTTGTGCTCCAGTCTCATTCTTTCCTAACGGCTGCACTTGATCGAATCCCACCCAAACGGTGGTTACGATTTCGCTATTGAAGCCTGAAAACCAGGCATCGCGCTGTTCATTGGTCGTACCGGTTTTGCCGGCCAGATCTTTACGTTTGAATTCGCGCCACGCCTTTGCACCCGTGCCACGCCGGATCACGCCTTGTAGCATGGAGGTCATCAACCAAGCGTTTTCTGCACCAATGACCCGTGGTGCTAAACCAAGCTCATGCTCCTCAGTAACCAACTGTTGCAGATCCTCTATCGATTCGGGTTCGTCATCGCCGGTGAACGGTATTCGTGCGCAATTGTGACAGGCACGAAGCGGCTTAGCCTTGAACACTACTTGGCTGTCCCCCACCTCGATACGCTCAACAAAGTGAGGGTCGATCAGGTAACCACCATTGGCAAACACTGCGTAGCCCCTAGCCACTTCCATAGGCGGCACCTCTCCACTGCCAAGAGACAGAGAGAGATCATGTGGTAAATCATCGACATTGAATCCGAAGTTACTAATGTGCGATAACGCCCGCTCAATACCGATCCGTCGAAGCAGGCGAACCGAGACCAAATTGCGCGATTTCGCTAGCGCAACACGCAAACGAGTGGGGCCATAGTTTTTACCCTCGTAGTTCTCGGGACGCCAGGTGTCCTCCTGGTCCGGCGAATCAAACACAATCGGCGAATCGTTGATCATTGTGGCCGCTGTGTAGCCCGTCTCCAGTGCTGCCGAATAGATGAAGGGTTTAAAGTTCGAGCCGGGCTGCCGTTTGGCTTGGGTTACACGATTGAATTTACTCTGAGAAAAATCATAACCACCGACCAGCGATTGGATCGCACCGTCCTCTGGGCGCAATGAAACGAGACCCCCCTCTATAACCGGCAGCTGAGACAAGACCCACCTCGTTTCGGGCGAGGGTGGCGGCACGGCCTCGGTTTCATGCTGCGTCTGCCCATCTAAGAAATCGGTTTCTTCGGCCGCCGCGTCCACCTCGACGGCAACTTCAAGAATGCGAATAACATCTCCAACCTGAACGACCTCTTCTGCGCTTTTGGGCGCAGAGCCGCGGCGGGCTGCAGAGATGTATTCGCGTGCCCACTTGATATCGTCCCAACCAACAGAAACCAGACCAACATCATTGGCATACACTTGAACCGATTGTTCATCAACCTGGATCGCCAATGCGGGGGTTAAACCACCGACCGGATTAAAACCGTTTAATAAGGTTTGCCATTGCTCCTCGCCCGCATCCTGGGTCAATTCATAATGGTGTTCGGCGCCGCGATAACCATGACGGCGATCATAACCGCGCAAACTGGCGCGCAGCACTTTAGTGGCGTGTCCTTGCAGCCGTCCATCCAGCGTCGTGAAGACCGAGTACCCCTGGGTGTACGCGGAGTCGCCATAACGGCGGACCAGTTCCGCGCGCACCATCTCAGCGACATGTGGTGCACTAACCTCTGGTTGCAATGCGTACAGCTTGGCAGTCAAGGGCGAGTTGCTAGCTAGGATGTGCTGTTCGGCGGTGATAAACCCGACCGTTAGCATTCGATCCAAAACATACTGACGTCGAGTCAGCGCGCGCGCTGGTCTACTTACCGGGTTCATAGTCGAGGGGGCTTTGGGTAAACCCGCGATCATTGCCAATTGAGAGAGGTCCAGTTCCTGCAACGAAACACCGTAATAGACCTGCGCCGCCGCTCCGACGCCATAAGCCCGATGACCGAGAAAAATTTTGTTCATGTAAAGCTCAAGGATCTCCTGTTTGTTCAAGGTCCGCTCGATCTTCAATGCAAGCAGGATCTCTTTTATCTTGCGCGTATAGGTTTTTTCCGCACTCAGATAATAGATGCGTGCGACCTGCATGGTGATGGTGCTGCCACCCTGGGTTTTCTTACCGGTCCGCACTAGTTCTTTCACTGCACGCAGAATCCCCTGCCAATCCACACCAGGGTGAGAGAAGAAACGATCGTCTTCGGCTGCGACCAGCGCATCGACCAGCATCTTTGGGGTGTCGGCATAGTCAGTGGGGATGCGTCGCTTCTCGCCGAATTCGTCGATTAACTCGCCCTGGCGAGTATAAACCCTGAGCGGCGTTTCCAATTTCACCTCCCGGATCTCCTCTATGGACGGCAACTGCGGGATGAAATAGCTGACTACGGCCAGCGAGAGGATTAAGCCACCGATGAAGCAGCTCAGTAGACTATAAAAGCCAAATCTCAACATGTTGGGGAAATATTAGGCTCCGACCGCCCTATATTGTGGTAAATAGACCCGCATTCGGGTTTCAAACCCCATATCTAGTGGAACACAGCCTGCGATCCAGTTGTCATTTATGTGCCCTTTGACTATATTTGGCTGTATAAATTAATGTTAAAGCGTACATGTCATTTATAAACATGTAATTTACAAGGAAAAACTAGTGTCGATCCTTGCTCGAAAATCCCCTGCTTTACTAGGCATAGACATTAGTTCGACGTCCATCAAGGTACTTGAGCTCGCCAAGACCGGAGCCCGTTATCGGGTAGAAAGCTATGCGGTCGAGCCCCTCCCACCGAATTCGGTGATCGAGAAGAATATAACCGACGCCGAGCAAGTTGGCGAAGCTATTAGCAGGGCGGTCAAGAAATCGGGGACCAAAACCAAGCTTGCGGCGTGCGCGGTGGCCGGTTCCGCGGTCATTACCAAAATTATCACCATGCCTAGTGAGCTGACGGATGAGGAGTTGGAGATCCAGGTCCACCTTGAGGCGGAGCAATACATCTCTTACCCACTTGATGAAATCAACATGGATTTTGAGGTGATGAATCCCACCGCGGACGACCCAGACCGGGTGGACGTCATGCTGGCGGCTTCCCGCTCTGACAACGTCGACCTACGGGTTGCCGCCCTGGAGATAGGCGGACTTACCGCCGAAATCGTCGATGTCGAGGCCTTTGCACTGGAAAACTCCGTAGGCTTGATAGTCCGCGATAGTGCTGACGACTACGGCCACACGATCGCCGTCGTTGATATCGGCGCGACCGTGATGACACTGAGTGTACTAGAAGATACGCACATTATTTACGCCCGCGAACAGGCCTTTGGCGGCAAACAGCTAACACAAGAGATCCAACGCCGCTATGGCCTGTCTTATGAAGAGGCGAGCCAAGCTAAGCGTCAAGGTGGACTGCCGGATAATTATGAACTGGAGGTGTTAGAACCTTTTAAGGAGTCAATGGCGCAAGAAGTGAATCGTGCGATGCAATTCTTTTACTCGTCGAGCCAGAACGCATCGGTAGACAGCATATTGCTCGCCGGTGGTTGCGCCTCCATAGCGGGTATCGAGTTACTGGTCGAAGAACGCTGCGGCACAAAGGTAATCGGTGCAAACCCGTTTGCGAATATGGCTTTGTCTTCACGAATTAAGGCGGACGCACTGAGCAATGATTCGCCAGCGATGATGATTGCATGCGGCCTAGCATTGAGAAGCTTCGACTGATGGCAAAAATCAACCTGCTACCTTGGCGCGAAAAAGAACGCAACCAAAGACGTGTTGAGTTCTTTACGCTCATGGGCATTGCCGCCGCGATAACGGCGGGCCTGTTTTTCGTGTTTTATATATACGTTAACAGCAAGATCGAATATCAAAATTCCCGCAACGCTTATCTGCAAGAACAGATCGTGATTCTGGAAGAAAAGATAAAGGACATACAACTGCTAGAGAAAAAGCGTGAAAATCTGCTGGCACGCATGGAAGCGATTCAAAAGCTGCAGGCAAGCCGGCCAGTCATCGTACGGTTGTTTGATGAACTCGTGACGACCTTACCCGCCGGGGTTTATGTCACTTCACTAACCCAGACCGGATCGCAAATCGTGATCAAAGGTACTGCACAATCCAATGCGCGAGTCTCGAACTTCATGCGCAATATCGAGAAATCTGACTGGATAACGGATCCAACCCTTACCGTTATCCAAAGTGCGACACGGGAAAACCAGCGCTTGAGCGACTTTGAGCTACGCCTGATTCAGTCCTCACCTAAAAAGGCAAGCGAAGAAGATGCATTTGGGGATGCCGCATGAAACTGTCGGATCTGCAAAATCTGACCCTGGACAACATCGGCATTTGGCCGCTGCCGGCAAAAGCAGTTGGTATAGGTGCGGTCTGTCTCGCGATCCTAATCGTAGGATTTTACAAAATTTCACAGCCGCAATTCGAAACTCTCACCACAGCCGAACAACTCGAAGTAGATAAAACGCAGGAACTCGCATTCAAACAGGCAAAGGCGGCCAACCTTGAGGCTTTAAAGCAGCAATTGGTGGATATACAGGAGTCATTCGGCGACATGTTGCGACGCCTTCCAGACAAAACC
>CAZBOQ010000018.1:0-11261 GCA_964493555.1 uncultured Gammaproteobacteria bacterium
TTTTCCACTAACACCACCGTTTTGCCGTCATGGTTTAGATGTGTCGTGATGTTCTGGCAGCCATCGTATGCCCGGGTGTCAACCAGATTCTCCCGGAACAAATCTATTAGTTCGTCAAGGCCTCCGGATTTTGGGGTGACCTCTAGCAGGACTAGTATGCTCATTATTTTTCTCCGAAAGTTAGCTCCGTAAAAATATACTGTGCCTTGGTTCGCTCAACCCACCTACGTCATCTGCGTTTCTATTATTGCTCGAATATTTCGATGCGCAGCGGAGTCGAGCGACCGCCTTGAGCATCGATACCTTCAATATCTATATCAACCGAACAGGCGGTGGCAGCAACAACGAGATCCAGCTCGACCTGCATTTCAACGTAGTCACCGGCTTTGGCTGGCACCTGTGTGACGTTAAAACTACCATCAGGTTGAGGGTAACTACTTTGAAACAAATTGACCGGATCGGGCACGCCTTTCACGGGTCGACCGTAGTGCTTCATTGCATCGAGAAAGTTGTCGTGGCAATTCGGATGGGGCCCGGTGCAACCGAGCGCGGCGTAAAAATCCGGATCGCAACAGGCGAAGGTCATGTCATGCTCACCTGGGGAGTTATCTTCTATCAAAGTTAGCATGGCGCGATGCCGGTTCGAGTAAAAGGCTTCACCGATCGCTGGAAACATTTTAAACGTCGCGAGTCGTGTGACGGCTGGGCATAGGATCTCCTCGAAATCTTCCTCCGAAAGCGCAAAAAAATCTGCGATCTGGCAACCCTCTACATTAGTGACGCGGACCCTCGAGCCACGCGGCGCCAAAATAGCCCGCCCCTCGTATCCGGGGACCTCTACACTACCTATACTTTTTCGTTCGGTCATTTTCTCTTCCATAGTTGCTGTGTCAATATGCCAGTTGCACTTTCAATAACTTCGGCAGCATCGAGTGCCAGATCTTCTCGATAGCGGGTGGCGATCAATTGCACCCCCATTGGCGACCCATTCACCACGCCGGTCGACACGACCGCCGCCGGCAGGCCAAGGAAGTTAACCGCCACCATGATTTTGTGAGCGGTAAGTAGCTCTCGGTATCGCTCCAGGCTTTTAAGATCATCATTAAGCAGCGCTGGTGGTTCCTGCGACACGGGCACGAGCAATACCGTGAATTCCTCGAGAAAGGCAAGCCACTCGCGCACTAACCGCATGCGATCCGCACAAGCGCGAATATACTCACTCAGCCCGAGTAACCCATACACGGTTTGCATGTATCCGATCGATTTTTGGCTGTCGGCAGAGCCGTGTTCATCGATTACTGGTTTGACCATTTCACTTATCTCGGTACTCTGGATCGCACCCCAGATCGAAGCTATTTCAGAAACGGCGGGTGGCGTCACCTCAACGATCTCGTACCCCGCGTTACTCAATGCATCAGCCGCCCGTTGGATGGCAGCTGCGACTACCGAATCGACGCCATCGCCAGCCGGATCCGCGCAGACTGCTGCGCGCAACGGAGCCTCATATGGTCCACCAAACAACGGCACAGCCCGCCACAAAGGATCACGAATATCACGCACCGCCATTGCCTTCAGTGCCAGGCGCACATCGCGCACTTCGCGTGCCATCGGTCCCTGAACGGACATGAGCGCCATGCTAGGCGGCCGCTCAGCACCGCTTGGGTTGTACGCGGGCACCCGGCCTAGAGTCGGTCGTATGGTTGCCAAACCGCAACAATAGGCCGGGTAGCGAAGCGACCCACCAAGATCGTTACCGTGGGCTATGGCGGCAATACCCATCGCCAGAGACGCCGCAGCACCACCACTCGATCCACCAGGCGTGAGCGCGTTATTCCACGGGTTGCGGGTTAAACCACGGAGTTCGTTATCCGTGAACCAGCGCAAGCTAAACTCAGGCGTGTTGGTACGTCCGATTATGATCGCACCAGCGTTTTTCAGATTCGCGACGACCGGTGAATCATACTCGGCAATGACATCGGCAAACGCGGCAACACCGTTGGTCGTCGCCTGGCCGGCTTGATCGACATTCTCCTTTATGGTTACCGGCACGCCGTGCAGGAGACCGAGAGGTTGGTTGGAGGCAATCGCAAAATCTGCGAGTTCGGCTTCAGCGCGGGCCGCCTCGGAAAGATCTACGGTGACAGCATTAATTACTCCATTGACCGCCGCCATACGCGCGAGATGCGAATCGACGATATCGACACAAGTTACACTTCGGTCGCGGACGTTCGCGGCGGTTTCAACGGCGGATAGCTGCCAAAGTGGAGTTGTCATTTGTGTATTCAAATGTACCGTAGTTCTGTTAGCTATCGCGGTTCCGGCTTTCGCTCGCTGAAGCGTGCCACCAAACGCCCCGTTTAGCGTTGTTCATTAATCTGGGCGACGGCAACCTTGCCCATAAGTTTCGCGGCGTCGGCAAAACGGGTTGCGGTTTGATCCGCGGCATTACCTTGCAAGCCGCGCGCATACACACCCTGACCGATGGCACCAAAGCGGAAAAGCGAATACGCCATATAGTAGTTCCAATTCGATATGGGTGGACGCCCGACGCGCTCGCAGTAACGCGCAACATGCATTGTCTCGTTGGGGATTCCCAGCGGTTTCAGATCAACCCCGGCTAAACCGTAAGGAAACACCGGGGATTTGACGCTGTAGTAACCAAGCGCGGTGTGTGCGAGATCGCTGAGCGGATGTCCTAGGGTTGCCAGTTCCCAATCGAGTACCGCTATGACCCGAGGCTCCGTGGGGTGAACGATCATATTGCCGAGCCGAAAATCGCCATGCACGATGGTCGTGCTGTCATCTTTAGGCAGATTCTCAATCAGCCATTCCGGCAACCATTCCATCTCGTCAATCTCGTCGGTCTTGGATGCCTGGTACTGTTTTGTCCACCGTCTAATCTGCCGCTCGATATAGCCACCCTCACGACCGAAATCGGCTAAGCCGGTCACTTTGTAGTCGACTTGATGAAGTTCAGCCAAAATCTCGTTCACCGAACCATAGATGCTGGCACGATCCTCCACACTCATCTCGGGCAACAGCGGATCGGTCAACACGCGTCCGTCTACAAACTCCATGACGTAAAATGCCGTGCCGATAACATTCGGGTCTTCGCACAGAAAATGCATCTTTGGAACGGGCACCAACGTGTCGGCGAGCGCTTTCATCACCCGGTATTCGCGATCAATCTGGTGTGCTGAGGGTAGAAGCTCTCCAGGGGGCTTCTTACGCAATACGAAATCGCCCTCACCAGTATCCAGAAGATAGGTCGGGTTGGATTGCCCTCCCTGGAATTGTCGCATCGACAGCTGACCGGTGCCCGGCAGCTTATCTTTTAGATACGCGAGGAGTCTTCTCTCGTCCAGACGATGCTCCGCCCGCACCGGGATCAATTCAACCATCCCCGAGCTTGAGGCTCGCTAGATCCCGAGTTTCGACAGGATCTCAGGGTTCGGTACGCCTTTCTCCGACCAGCCGCGCATTTCGTAGTACTCGGGCAACATCTCTTTCAGTCCGCTGACCAGACCTTTTGCGGGACCCGTCTTGGCTGCCTCTTTCAGCAGGCGTTTGGGTAAGGTGTCTTGCTCACCGGTAACACCGGCGTCGATATTGAACTTGCGCTCGAGATTCCAGATGCGTTCGCCCGTTTCGATAAGACGGTCTACCGTCCAGTCGCCTTCACACGCGGCATCTATCTGCGGCGCAATATCCTCCAACGTCCAACCGAAGGTACTAAAAACGCACAGCCCTGAGGAGTCGACGGCCGCAGTGACGTCCTGCGAACCCTTGACCACTGCTGCCTTCCCTTCCGTGGTCAACGGATCGAGCTTCTCGGGAATACCGAAAATCTCAGCCGAAACGGTATAGCCGCGAAGATGACAAGCGCCGCGATTGGAAGTCGCGTAGGCGAGCCCCATCCCTTGCACGCCGCGTGGATCATAAGCTGGAAACTCCTGACCCTTGACCGACATCGATAGCTCGGGATGACCGTATTTTTCACAGAGGCGCTTGGAGCCCATACCAAGTTCCTTGCCAAATCCTTCGCCCTGCGCAGTCAAATCGACAGTGGTGGTCAACGCCTGCGCAGATCCAAACGCCAGCTCCAGCCCACCGGTATCCTCTTTCGTCAAGGCGCCGATATCATAAAGCTCCATCGCAGCTGCCAGGGTCGCGCCGAAAGAAATAGGATCAATCGCATCTTCGTTGCAGACGAAATTAGCGTAGGTGAGTGCATCGAGATCGTCCACGCCGATCGCGGAACCCAAGGCCCAAGCTGCTTCGTACTCGAGTCCGCCCGATGCGCCAATAAACTCGGGCCGATTCACAATCGTGTAGTGCGTCGGATCGATAGTTGAAATGCGCCCGCAAGCGATCGTACAACCGAAACACGCGGCGTTAGTCACGAGATTTGGTTTACCGTCGCTGGCACGCGGTTCATGCATCGCCTCACCGGAAATCTTGTTCGCACCTTCGAACTCTACATCGCGCATGTTTCGGGTCGGCATGGCACCCGATTCGTTGATCACATTCATAACTGCCTGCGTGCCGTATTGGGCCAGGCCTTCGCCGGTGAAGGCATTCGCCGCCAACACCTCTTTACCGTCATTAACCGCCTGCATAAAGCGGATCGGATCTTTAATGTTGCCAACGCCGCGGGTGCCGCGCACGGCAACCGCTTTAAGATTCTTTGATGCCATTACTGTGCCCACGCCCGAACGTCCGGCAGCACGGTGTAGATCGTTGACTATCGCCGAATACAAACACCCCGACTCAGCAGCGCGTCCGACACAAGCGATCTTCAAATCCGGGTCCTGATATTGCTTGTGCAACAGTTCGTCGGTTTCCCACGCGGATTTGCCCCACAAGTGAGCAGCTGAAACAAGCTCTGCTTCCTCGTTCTCCAAATAAAGAAAGACGGGCTCGGCTGATTTACCTTCAAAAATAATCATGTCCCAACCGGCCATCTTGATCTCAGAGCCGATGAAACCGCCAGAGTTGGAACAGGCAACACAATTGGTCAAAGGGCTTTTGGTGACGACCGAGTAACGCCCGGCGGTGGAGGCCATGGTTCCAGTCAGCGGACCGGTCACCATGATCATCTTGTTTTCAGGACTGAGGGCATCACACTTGGGGTCGACCTCCTCGACGAGGTAGCGCGTAGCGAGCCCACGTTGACCGAGATATTGCTGGGCCCAGTCGTTTTTGAGTGGTTCCGCCTTACAAGTGCCGCTGCCCAGATCTACTCTCAATACGTTGCCAGTCCACGCCATTGTTACCTACCTCCGTCGCTGAAGCCTCACGCCCCGCATTAAATCCCAATACCAAGGCTTGCATTGGGTGCTGCCTAAGTCAAGAATTGTGGCTCCTTTTACCAATGTTTTGAGCCAATATGCCCGGTCCTCTGGAAGGAATTCGCATAATTGACCTGACCTCGATGATCTCTGGTCCGCTGGCGACCATGATATTGGGCGATCAAGGCGCCGACGTTATCAAATTGGAAAAACTCGAGGGTGGCGATCACGTGCGTGGCGCGGGTAATCTGCATGGTGGCACTTCGGTCGCCTTTCTCAACAACAATCGCAATAAACGCTCGATTGCTCTCAACCTTAAAAGTGACGAAGGCATCGCGGTGTTAAAACGACTCGTAGCAACGGCTGACGTTTTCATTCAAAATTTTCGTCCCGGCGTAGTCGAACGAATGGGGATCGGTGAGGATGTGATCCGGACCGCGGCACCGTCAATTATCTATGTGTCTATCAGCGGCTTCGGTGAGCGTGGACCTTACGCGCATAAACCCGTCTACGATCCCATTATTCAAGCGCTATCCGGATTGGCAAGCATCCAAGGCGGATCAGATCAGAACCGTCCACGCCTGGTACGCACCATAGTGCCGGACAAACTTACCGGGGTAACCGCCTCCCAGGCGATCTGCGCGGCGCTGTTCGCCCGCGAACGCTCCGGCAAAGGTCAACACATCCGGCTGTCGATGCTCGACTCGATGGTCGCATTTCTGTGGAGTTCGGATATGGGAAGCCAGACACTGGTTGAAGATGATATCCCGCAGCAACGCGCGGCAAGCTTTATCGATCTCATCTACGAAACACAAGATGGCTATATAAGCGTGGCAGTCATGGCGGACCAGGAATGGGTGGCTTTGACCCGCGCCCTCAATCACTCAGAATGGTTGGAAGATCCTCGCTTTAAGACACCGTCGCTGCGGGAACAAAACATCGACGAACGCCTAAGCATGATCCAGAACATTCTGAAAACCAATACTTCCGCCTTTTGGCTTGAACAGTTGGAGGCTGAGGGTGTTCCCTGCACGCCCGTCCTCACCCGTTCACAGATGGTCAATCACCCGCAGGTGGTGGAAAGCCGAATTGTTGTCGACGCAGTTCACCCGCAAGCAGGCAAGTTGCGCCAGGCGCGCGGCGCGGCGCGGTTTTCCGATACACCGACAACCATTCGTCGTGCTGCGCCGGCGCTGGGAGAGCATGGTGAGGAATTGTTGAGTGAGCTTGGTTTCTCTGGCGACGAGATCACCGCCCTCCGATCCAATGCAGTGCTCAAATGACGAGTGCGCCGATCGCTTCGCGTTGGAGGCTGTCTTAGATCGTGGCCAATACCAAGGAAGTTCGGGATCAGGTTACCGCAGTCGTTCTGGCAGGTGGGAGGGCGCGACGCATGGGCGGCGAAGACAAAGGATTGGTGGACGTCGCCGGGCATTTGATGATTAGCTACGTTGTCGATGCATTGCTTCCCCAGGTCAGCGTACTGATGATCAATGCCAACCGAAACACTGACCGATATCGTGAGTTGGGTCATAAAGTCGTTGCGGATTCCATTGAAGGTTACTGGGGTCCGCTTGCCGGCATGGCAAGTGCGATGCAGGTGAGCATAACGCCCCTACTCGTGACAGCCCCGTGCGATTGTCCGTTTGTTCCCGAAGATCTGGTCGAGCGGCTGCATCGGGTGATGCGCGAAAACGAGGCTGAAGTTTGCGTTGCACATGACGGCGAACGGATACAGCCGGTGTTTTCACTATTGAGTTGTGAGTTAGCAGAGTCATTGCTCGCCTATCTAGATGCCGGAGAGCGCAAGATAGACCGCTGGTTCGCGCAGCATCGTTGCGTAACCGCGGATTTCTCCGACCGTCCAGAAACGTTCCTAAACGTCAACACGCCCGAGGATGTGAGCGCCGCAGAAGCACGCCTAACGAGGCGGACATCATGAGTCATGCAGCAGCCAAGGTGCCGGTGATGGGCTTCGCGGCATATAGTGGCACCGGTAAAACGACGCTCTTAAAACAAGTATTGCCGATCCTCAAAGCCAATGGCATGCGTGTGGGCGTGGTCAAACACGCACACCACGGATTCGATATCGACTATCCGGGCAAAGACAGCTACGAACTTCGCAAGTCCGGCGCACAGCAGATGTTGGTCGGCTCGCGGGAGCGCTGGGCCTTGATCGTCGAAACGGGTGCCGATGAGGAACCGAACCTTGCCGAGATGATGCAACATCTGGTGCCGGAGGATCTCGACCTCATACTGGTGGAAGGGTATAAGCCTGAGGACTTTCCAAAGATTGAATTGCACCGCCCCAGTCTCGGCCAGGCGCTTTTGTGTGCTTCGGATCCCTCGATCATCGCAGTGGCGAGCGATGCACCGTTGAGGGAGCCGGTAGATTTGCCACTGCTAGATATGAATTCGCCCACATCGATTGCATCCTTTATCCTGACGCATTTTCAAAGAAGCTTAGAAAATAACTCGCTATAATTTAGACTGATGAACATAATTACAAAACCGACTAGCATCGCTAACGATCCGAGCTGTACGGATGACTACGATCCACAGTCATTGGACACCGATCAGGCACTGGCCCGTATTCTCCATGCCGTCACACCGCTTACCGGCACTGAAAGAATCGCCCTTCGCGCCAGTCTCGGCCGTGTGTTGGCAGCTGATATCCAATCCAGTGTAAATGTTCCGGCCCATACCAATTCAGCAATGGACGGTTACGCCGTGCGCAGCGCAGACGTCGGTAGCGCAGGCCTCAAAACCTTGACCGTGGTCGGCACTGCACTCGCCGGCCAGAGCCACGATGGTCTAATAGGCGAAGGCGAATGCGTGCGCATCATGACTGGTGCCACCATCCCCAGCGGCACCGACACGGTTGTTATACAGGAACATGTGGAACGTAACGCCGATTCCATCCGGCTGGACGGCGACCGCAAGGCCGGCGACAACGTGCGCGCCGCCGGCGAAGACATCGGCATCGGTGATGTGGTGTTACAAAGCGGCCACCGGATTTCGCCGGTGGAACTCGGTCTGCTCGCATCGCTCGGTATCGCCGAAGTACCGGTCACCCGGCGATTACGTGTTGCATTCTTCTCCACCGGCGATGAACTACGTTCTCTAGGAGAACAACTCGGGCCGGGAGAGATCTACGACAGCAATCGGTACACGTTGTATGGCATGCTTACGAGCCTCGGTGCTGAGATGATCGACATGGGGGTGATCCGAGATGTCGCCCAGGACGTCCGCCAAGCATTTGAGGACGCTGCCGCCTGCGCGGATGTGATCATCTCCTCCGGAGGTGTATCGGTAGGTGAGGCCGATTACATCAAGCCGATGCTCCGCGAGGTCGGCCGTATCCAATTTTGGAAAGTTGCCATGAAGCCGGGACGTCCACTGGCATTCGGCCGTATCCGCGACGCCCTTTTCTTCGGCCTGCCGGGTAATCCCGTGTCGGTCATGGTGACTTTTTATCAATTCGTCCAGCCGGCGCTACGACGGTTAATGGGTGAAAATGAAGACACAAGCTTCCAAGTCACAGCAGTGTGCACCTCTAAGCTTAAGAAACGTCCGGGTAGAGTCGAATATCAACGTGGAGTTTTACAGGAAGGAACCGATAGAGAATTGGTCGTAAAGAAAACCGGCTCCCAAGGCTCAGGTATATTAAGCTCGATGTCCCAAGCCAACTGCTTCATCATCTTACCCATGGACTGCGGCGACGTAGAACCTGGCACTGAAGTGCAGGTGCAACCATTCAATTCCCTGACTTAGCCAATGCCTGATTGCGCCTCGTCACGTCGTTAAGCACACTTTCCTGTCTAAGAAGGGGCGGGCCGAGGGTCAACCCAACCCTCATGCCTCTGGGGGCCACGGCCTTATATAAGTCTCTGCCTGCCCGTGAAATACGCTGATCAAACTTCCGGTGGTAACATAAAGATGTCCGTCAATCACCGCTCCAATGGCGCCGAGCAGACCGTTTGGTAAACCCTGCAAATCCGTCCAGCTGTCAGCCTTGGGATCATAGACATGTATATCAGGCAAGCCACGCTCCCGAAATATGAAGTTGTCATTGATGTTTTTTCCACCCAGCACATAAATCTTGCCGTCCGAAACGAATGTACTCGATTCGAAATGTGATCGGCGACCCGGCAGAGAAGCACAGGCCTCCCATCGATCGTTTGTAGGATCGTAGACATGGACAAACTTCGTATCTTTAGCATTGACATGATGGCTGTGCATGCCGCCGATCGCGTAGATCTTGTCGCCAACCAGTGCTACGGAGACATGCCCTCGGGCTTGCGGCAACGGCGCAAGTGACTCCCACTTCGTACCTTCATCGATGGACAGCGCCCAATGCGCTTCACTCATCTGAGTATCATCCTCGCCCAGAAACCCACCGAAGAAGTGCAGCCGGCGGCCGCGACGCACCAATCCACCGGAGGCAATTTGGTCCGGGATCGGCGGCCCTTTGCGCCAATTCTCGCCAATCGTGTCGTAGATCCAGACATCATGAGTAGCCTCAAACCCGCCGGCGCGGCTACCTGACCAACCACCAGCAAACCATACCTCGTGTCCGTCCACCGCTGGAACTACGTGGGTCAGACCAGACGGCATGTCGGCGCCCCGGCTCCAAGCATCAGTTTCAGGGTCATATACGTGTACCTTGGTGGAGCCGATAAGCTCAAACAGCGACGGGCGCTCAATGCCACCAAACACATAAATCTTACCGTCTACTGATGCCCCCGCAGCCTCTAAAAGTGGCACAGGGGCCGGAGCGACCTCGCGCCAATCGGTAGCAGGACGCTCTCGCGGCGTTTTCACCAAAGCGATCACCGTTAAACTCATCTTATGCTTGACGATGCGCGCCTGAGGCGATTGACTAAGCGTTAGCCATACTGCAAATAATGTACAAGCAATGCCAGCAATGAAAAAACGCGGTTTTCGCATGTCGATTCCCCCCGGAACTCTATGCGGTTAACGGACTAACGAGACGCCCTAGCAAAGCCAATGCTTATCACTAGATCTACAGTCCGTCTAGTCCTCCCGCTGCTACTAGCGGTGCTACCCGCTGTGACGTTTGGTTACGGTAACGGCTCGAGTTTTTCGCGCGCCGCTACTTCGCTGGTCGACTACACTGACTCACCGCTGCGCCCGGCTATCGAGTGCACTTCACTGATCGAAAATGATAAGAAAAAACTCATCATTCTCTCCGCAGTTCTCATCGTCGCGAACGAAACAACAGCCGAGCATTGTCAGGTCTACGGCATTATAGCGCCAGAGATTCAATTCAGCCTGCAGTTGCCAAGTCACTGGAATGGACGACTATACGTCCATGGTAACGGCGGGGATGGTGGCGAGTCGATCTATGGCGAATATGGTAGCGAAGTGCGAAACCGCGCCGTCACACATGGGTTCGTCGCGACTTTCAGTAACACGGGACACGCAAGTGCAGATTTTCAAGGTAGCCGCTGGGCGTATAACAGCGCGCAACGGGAAATCGACTACAGCTACCGTGCCCTACATCTCAACACACTCGCCGCTAAACGAATAAGCCAACGCTACTACGGCCGCGCGGCCGCGCGCACGTATTTCGACGGTTGCTCGACTGGTGGCGGACAGGGGTTGCGAGCCGCGCAACGGTTCCCCGCGGATTTTGACGGGATTGTCGCCGGTGCACCAGTATTCGATCCCGTCGCACTGCTCTTATACGTATGGAATAACCAGAGGGCCCAACAGCTCATGCAGCTTGACAGTGCACGTCTTGCCCTGCTCGCCGAGTGGCTCATGCAGCAGTACGACTCGCTCGACGGCGCTGCAGATGGCGTGATATCCAACCCTGCGGCAATTGATTTCGACGCGCGCCGTGACCTCCCACGCGGCAAGCAGGGATTCAGCGAACGCGAGATCGCCGGACTTGCACTCGCCTACGGTGGATTGGAGATTGATGGTCGACGCAATGTGCCTGGT
>CAZBOQ010000019.1:0-4454 GCA_964493555.1 uncultured Gammaproteobacteria bacterium
GATATTAAAACGCGGCCCTCAAAGCTTTGATTATTGATTCGTGGTTGGACTATTATTTGGGTGGCGTGTCGCTGATTCGTATTTTTGACTGTGATTTTCACGCCGGTGATCGGGTTCGAGTGATGAGCACAGGGCGAGAACACACCGTTGACAGAGTGGGTGTCTTTACGCCAAAACCCGAAGATCGCGAAACTCTGACCACTGGTGAAGTGGGCTTCGTCATCGCAGGCATAAAGGATATTGAGGGTGCCCCGGTCGGCGACACGCTGACGACGGCCAGCTCCACTGTCGCAGCACCGCTCCCAGGCTTCAAAAAGGTTAAACCCAATGTTTACGCGGGCCTTTTTCCGATCGAGTCGAGTAAATTTGAGTCATTCCGGGAAGCGCTGGCGAAACTGCGCCTTAATGATGCAGCACTGGTATGCGAACCAGAGAATTCCGAAGCTCTGGGTTTCGGATTCCGTTGCGGGTTTCTGGGTATGCTGCACATGGAAATCGTTCAGGAGCGGCTGGAGCGAGAGTATGAACTGCATCTGATCACCACTGCACCGACCGTGGTATACGAGGTTGAGACCAATGACTCCGAAACACATTATATTGACAATCCGGCAAGGTTGCCCTCGATTGACAAGATTGTGGAATTTAGAGAGCCGATTGTACGCACCGACATACTCGTTCCTCAGGAATACGTCGGAAATGTTATGACTTTATGTATTGAGCGTCGCGGTATTCAACGTCAAATTCAATACCTGGGCAAACAAGTGTCTTTGAGCTACGAACTACCAATGAGCGAGATTGTGTTCGATTTTTTTGATCGCTTGAAATCGGTTACTCGTGGATACGGGTCCATGGATTACACGCTTCTTCATTATCGAACAGCGAATTTAGTGCGCCTCGATTTGCTAATCAACGGTGAGCGCGTCGATGCGCTATCGGCGATCATCCACCGAGATGAAGCCCAACGTCAAGGACGTCAGCTTGCTTCGAAAATGAAGGAGATAATTCCGAGACAAATGTTCGAAGTCGCAATTCAGGCGGCGATAGGATCAAATGTCCTCGCGCGTGAATCAGTAAAAGCATTACGCAAGAATGTGACTGCGAAGTGTTACGGAGGTGACATATCGCGTAAAAGAAAACTTCTAGAAAAACAGAAAGAGGGAAAAAAACGAATGAAGCAGTTTGGTAGTGTGGAAATCCCACAAGAGGCTTTCATGGCAGTTTTAACAGTTGGTAAGCCGAAATGAACTCAGAATTTCACTGGGATTTTGCTGCGATCTTGCTGGCCCTTAGCGTTGTTAGTGGTGCGATTTGGTTGATCGATGCCGTTTTCTTCGCTCGTGCTCGGCGCGTTCAGCTTGCCGAGAAAAGGAAGGTAGGAGATCAGAATGAAGAAGGGGAAAGCGAACACGAGTACGGTTACGATCAACCGCCGTTGCTGGTGGACTATGCCAAATCGTTCTTTCCAATTTTTTTCATCGTTTTGCTTCTGCGCTCATTCCTAGTCGAACCATTTCGAATTCCTTCCGGTTCAATGAATCCGACATTGTTGATCGGCGACTTTATTTTGGTGAATAAGTATGAGTACGGCATACGCTTACCGGTGCTCAATAAAAAAATCGTGGAGCTTGGGCAACCAAAACGAGGCGACGTGGTTGTGTTTCGGTACCCTGAGAATCCAGCCCTGCCGTTTATCAAACGGCTGGTTGGCATGCCAGGGGATCACATCACCTACGACCGGAAAAAGTTGTATATCAACGGTGAGGAGATCGGCAGAACTAGACTTGATACATATCGGGGTGTTTGCTCTGGCAGTTCCGAAGTCGGCGCGCGACTTAATGAGGTATTCTCAGGACACGCGCACCAGATACTGCACAAACCGACTATGTATCAACCGCCGCGACGCGAGTGGAAGGTTCCTGAAGGCCAATATTTTGTCCTTGGGGATAATCGTGATAATAGTAAAGACAGTCGGGTGTGGGGCATGGTGCCGAATGAAAATCTAATCGGCCGTGCCTTCATGATCTGGATGAATTGGGATTGGGAATGTAGTGGTTGGATCACATGGGGCCGGATCGGAGACTCGATCAAGTAAGCGAGTGGAATGGGGGGCGTGGCGATGAGAATGATGCGGAGACAACGCGGCTTCACCTTGACGGGTTTGATCTTGGTTTCCGGTCTGGTGTTTGCCATTATTCTTGTCGTATTAAAATTATTCCCATTCGTGAAGGAGTCGTTCAGTGTCAAACGGGCGATGCAGTCGGTGGTTAACCAGCCGGCGAGCTCGCGAAACACACCGAAAGCGGTGTTGAAACTCTTTCAACGATCTCTTGACATCAACACAGATGATACGTTCACCGACGAGGATCTTCCCAAATACGCGAAAGTGAAAAAAATCAAAGGCAGCCGGGACAAGATGCTAGTGATGGTTTATGAAAAGCGCGGCACGTTTTTTTGGAATTTCGACATTGTGATGAAATTTAACCACAGTGTCGTATTGCCCTCAGGTGCTTCGCCCGGTTCCTGAAAAGATCAGAGATTGCCCATCGATGGTAGCTTCGTCTGAAGCGTGTGAAAGAACTTAGCGACGCGATTTCATTTCAGTTTGCTGATCCGGCGTTGCTGGATACAGCGTTGACTCATCGCAGTGCTGGGCGAAACAACAACGAGCGCTTGGAGTTTCTTGGTGACTCTTTATTGGGGTGTTACATCGGGGAGGCCTTGTATCGACGCTTTCCACATGCTGACGAAGGTCAGTTGACTCGAATAAGAGCCAGTCTCGTATGCCGCGAGACGTTGGCTGAGGTGGCGCGCGCAGTAGAGCTTGGTCCTTTGTTACGCCTCGGTGAAGGTGAACTCAAAAGCCGGGGTTGGCAACGCGACTCTATACTTGCCAATGCTCTCGAGGCGCTCATCGGGGCGGTTTATTACGACGCTGGTTTTGAGGCCTGCCAGACCGTTGTTCTCCGCATGTTTGACCGTTTACTAGACGAGGTTTCTCTAGAGCACAACATCAAAGACCCGAAGACCCGTCTTCAGGAATATCTCCAATCACGACAATTGCCACTTCCCAAATACGAGACGGTAGAGGTGAGCGGCGCAGCGCACCAACAGCAGTTTACTGTGCGCTGTACGGTTACAGGCGAAGACGCTGATTCGGAAGTCGCTGACGGACAGACTCGGCGTGGCGCTGAACAGTCGGCTGCAGAGAAGATACTCGCCCGAATCGAATCGGACTAGGTAGTGGTTATTCACGATAAACGACATCTGCCGAAAATTCTCCGCTGTGGGTTAGTTGCGATCGTAGGTCGTGCCAATGTCGGTAAATCGACCTACTTGAATCGGGCGATAGGGCAGAAGCTCAGCATTACGTCGCGAAAACCGCAAACCACCCGTTACCAGGTGCTTGGGGTAAAAACAAGCCAGAATCTGCAAATTGTTTTTTTGGATACGCCAGGCTTGCAACCCAATGCTGGTAAGGCGCTAAATCGGTCCATGAATCAGGAAGTTCAAAGGGCGCTGTTAGATGTAGATGTCGCACTGATGTTTGTCGAAGCATTAAGGTTTACCGATATAGATCGCTACGTTGGTGATTATCTTCAATCAGCCAAAATACCAACGATCGTAGCGGTTAACAAAGTCGATCAAGTGAAAAGTAAGGAATTGTTGCTGCCATTCTTGCAGGAAGTCAGTGTAGGCACCGCGGCTGTAGAGATTGTGCCGATTTCGGCGTTGACGGGCGACAATCTTGATGCATTGGAAGGTTGCCTTGCGGCGCGTTTGCCACTGGGACCTGCATTATTTCCAGATGATCAGGTAACCGACAAATCCGAGCGTTTTCTCATCGCCGAGATCCTCAGAGAAAAACTGATCCGAGGGTTGGGTGATGAATTGCCTCACAGTATCAGCGTAGTCATTGAGGCGTTCGAAGTAGAACAGCATTTGGTGAGAGTTAGCGCGGTGATCTGGGTGGAGAGAGAATCACAAAAACCATTAGTGATCGGCCGCGGGGGGCGACGACTGAAGCAGATTGGTCTGCGAGCGCGCCAGGACATGGAGACATTGTTGGAAAAACAAGTGTATTTACGCAACTGGGTGAAGGTGAAGGAGTCATGGTCCAGTGATGAGAGTGCGCTTAAAGATCTTGGCTTTGAGTAAGCAATGCGTGTTGATCTTCATCCAGGCTTCGTTTTGCATCATCGGCCGTATCGTGAAACCAGTTTACTCGTGGAGATCTTTTCGTCCGAACATGGTCGCGTCGGTGCTGTTGCCAAAGGGGCAAAACGTCGCTGGCGACACGAAGTGCAGTTGTTTCGACCGGTCACGCTGTCGTGGAGCGGGCGGGGAGAACTGGTCACGTTGACCGCAATAGAACCGGCGTCCGAGGCTTTGCGTCTGCCGGGTGAGGCCCTAGCAAGCGCGTTTTTCGTTAATGAGTTACTTATTCTGTTGGTACA
>CAZBOQ010000020.1:0-8628 GCA_964493555.1 uncultured Gammaproteobacteria bacterium
GTAAGCGACCCGGCGCGGGACCCACGAGGGACAACGATTCCGCAGCGGTTGCAGGCCTAACGCCCAGAGCCAGCAACCCGGCAAACGCGGCAAGCAGATTTTCAACGTTTAGTTTGCCGAGCAACTGACTCTGCAGTTGCACGAGTTGCTCATCAGCGTTGATGGTCATACGTATTCCATCATTATCGACGACTAGATCCCGGGGATAGACGCAAATAACTTGGTCTCGAATACGTTCCGGGGGAGCTAACGAATAGGCGAAGATGCGAGGTAATGCGCTTTCGGCAATTATTTCCTGACCTAGTCTGTCGTCAGCGTTAACGACAGCTGAGCTTAGCGTTGAAAACTCAAACAAACGCTTTTTCGCCTGCCTATAGGCACCGACAGTGTGGTGATAATCGAGATGATCGCGAGTAAGGTTAGTAAAAATGGCAAGATCGAATTCAACTGCGTTGACACGATCCTGCACCAATGCGTGAGACGATACTTCCAGCACAACGCTCTTGATATTCTCTTCCTTGAGTTCAGCGAGTAGACGCTGAACACTTATCGCGTCAGGCGTAGTGTTAGTCGACGGCTTCAAGCTGCCCGGTAATCCGGTACCGACCGTTCCGGCAAATCCGCACGGACCAAGCTCGTAATGCTCCGCAAGTGCCTGCGACAATAACCACGAAACGGTAGTCTTTCCGTTGGTACCAGTTACTCCCGTGACGCACATCGTCCGCGATGGATGGCCGTAGAACTTTGCTGCCATGGCGCTTAATCGTTCACCGATACCAGGCAAGCGCAAGATCGGCACATCCTTGCGATATTCAAGATCTACCAACCTATCGTGCTCCGCTACCACCGCGCACGCACCTCCGTCGATCGCCTGATCGATGAACGCATTGCCATCGACCTCGTGTCCTCGACGTGCGATGAAGCACGCGCCTGGAGTCATCTCTCTGCTGTCGAGACACAAATCGCTAATCTGACAATCAGCCTCAGTGGGAACCAACGAAGTATCGTCAACCAGCTCGCTAAGCCAAAATCCATCAGTTTGCTCCGCAACCATCATAGTTGCTCGGCCACTGCGAGCATGCCGACATCCGCGTCAAATTCGTCCGGTGGTACATTCAGGAGACGCAGCGTGTCGCTCATGACGGAACCAAAGATTGGGGCGGCCACCCGACCACCAAAATGTTCTCCACGTTGAGGTTCATCTATGGTCACAACCGCGGCGACATGCGGTTCGTCGGCCGGCGCGAGGCCTGCGAACAGCGAGACATAACGGTCTTCCGCATAGCCGCCCGCGGTGGCTTTATGCACCGTACCAGTCTTACCGGCGACACTGTATCCGGGAACAGCTGCCCGTCGACCAGACCCGGTACGTACGACCATGGTCAACATTCGGCGTACCTGGCGTACAGTTTCCTTCGAGAAGACACGCTCCCCGGTGAACGCCATATTCGAGTGAACGATCCTGGTAGGCAACGCGATTCCATCGTTACCAAGGACTGCATAGGCTCTGGCTAGTTGTAGGGCAGTTACCGAAAGTCCATATCCGAACGCAATGGTGGCGTGCTCGATCTGACGCCAATTACGATGGTCGGGTAGCCTCCCGGCCGACTCCCCGGGTAGGCCGCCGAAAGTGCTAGTACCGAACCCGACATTATCCAAGGCGCGCCACAGAAACTCCGGATCCATCGACAAAGCGACTTTACTCGCACCGACATTACTTGATTTGACGACTACGTTTATTAAGTTAATCACGCCATAGTTGTTGATATCGCGAACCTTATCGATGCCGACTTCGAAAATACCGGGCCGTGTATCGACTTCACTGCTGGGAAGGAAACTACCGGACTCCAACGCGGTTGCTATCGTGAACGGTTTGATAGTCGAGCCAGGCTCAAACACGTCCGTTACCGCACGATTACGATAATACTCACCTTTCAAACCGTTGCGATTGTTTGGATTGAAAGATGGTTGGTTAACCATCGCTAAGATCTCGCCGGTTTTAACATCGAGGATAACGATGGAACCGGCCTTGGCACGATGTAGACGCACCGCGGATTTCAATTCTCTGTAAGCCGAATACTGAATACGCTTATCGATAGTTAGACGAACAACTCCGCCGGCCCGGGCTGGATTAATACTTTCGACGTTCTCGATTATCCGTCCTAGGCGATCCTTAATTACGCGCTTCGCGCCGGAGCGCCCTTTCAGCCGATCGTCCAGCGCCAATTCTATGCCTTCCTGGCCCGCATCATCGACGTTAGTGAACCCAACGATGTGCGCCGCGACTTCTCCGGTCGGGTAATAGCGACGACTCTCCTGCATCAGAGCAACGCCTTTGACGTTCAATGCGATCGCTTGTGCCGCCACCTTAGGCGTGACGTGACGCTTCAAATAGATGAATTCGCGATTGATACGCGGTTCAACCAAGGTTCTCAAATGAGCGGGATTGGTGCCCAGTAGATTTGCCAAGTCGGACCATCTACTCTGCTGCCGCCACAGCTGTTTTGGAACCGCCCATACCGAACTGATTGGTGTAGTAATGGCTAAAGGTTGTCCGAGACGATCGGTGATCATTCCACGATTAGCCTGTATCTCGACAACGCGCAGATGAGTGGCATCACCGCGGTCTTTTAAAATCTCGTGATCCGTAAGTTGCAAATCCACCGCCCGCCACATCATTACCCCAGAAACTGCAAATACCAGCGCGAGCGCAAACCTACGCCGCCCATGGTAGGCAATCAGTCCGCTCATTTCTTTACAAACACCAGTGATTTCATTTTCGGGCGGTGCATAGAAAGCTTCTCTGCTGCGAGTTCTTCAACCCGACCGTGCCTTCCCAAGGTCGCCTGTTCGAGCTGAAGCCGACCCCACTCCCGGTTCAGTTTATCGCGGGCTTTTTCAAGCGTTTGTAATTCGGCAAACAAGGTTCGGTTCTCGTGCTTGGCCAGCACAAGCTGCACTGCCGTTACCAATGTACAAGCGAGCAACAATAGAGCGATCACGGCTTGTGTCACGCCGTCCTCTCCGCAACTCGCAGCACGGCGCTTCGCGCCTGCGGATTGTCGTCAATCTCGATGGAGCTCGGGCGCTGCGCTTGCCCACGGATAAACAACTTCGGCGTAATCAAGTCGGCAGTGACCGGCATTCTCGGCGGAAAGGCGTCGCCCCGAACGCTATCTCTCATGAACCGTTTGACGATTCGGTCCTCCAAAGAGTGGAAACTGATTACCACAACACGTCCTTTGGGCGCGAGCGCATCCACGGCAGCGTGCAGTCCGTTTTCCAGGCGCTGAAGCTCCCCGTTGATATGTATGCGTATCGCCTGAAAGACTTTAGTCGCCGGATGCAAATCGCCGCGCTGTCGTGGAATTGCCTCCACCATCAATTGAGCGAGTGCGCCTGTCGACGTGAGCGCTTTTTGCTCGCGCGCTTTACAGATCCGACGCGCGAGCCGCCGCGAACCCTTTAACTCACCATAGTCACGCAAGATCCGGGCAATTTCGTCGACTGTGGCACTCGCCAACCACTCGGCGGCTGTCTGCCCCGAACCAGGATCCATGCGCATGTCGAGCGGCCCATCGTGCTGAAAGCTAAACCCACGATGTGCAGTTCGCAATTGTGGCGTAGAAACACCAAGGTCAAACAATACCCCGGAAATCTGCTTGCTGAGCTTCGCCTGTTCCACCGACTTCCCCAGGTCTGAAAAACAACTCTGAATAGCCTCCAGCCTGTTATCGAGTGCAGCGATCATCCTTGCCGCCGCGATAGCGTCCGGATCACGGTCGAATGCCAACACTCGACCATTCTTGCCCAAACGTTTCAGAATCTCCCTGCTATGACCTCCCCGTCCGAATGTGCAATCGATATATGTTTCATCTCGTTGAACATTCAACGCATCTATCGCTTCGGCGAGAAGCACCGGACAATGTTCATTAGGCCCCACTGCAATTCGCAAACTCGCCGACCTGCATCACAACGAGAGACCATCCAGCGTCTCAGATCCTTCGCTAGATTGTTCGTCAATACCGTGCAACCACTCATCCCGTTGCGCACCCCAATGAGTTTCATCCCAAACTTCAAACTTATTGCCCTGCCCTAGGAACACGACCGACTTTTCCAGACCGGCAAACTCGCGAACCTTTTGTGGCAACAAGATCCGTCCGTGCTTATCGAGTTCGCAGTCGGTTGCGTAGCCGCGCATGATTTGTTTAGTCCGCCTTCCTTGACGATCGAAATCCGATAACGCCTGTAACTTCGATTCGATAATCTCCCACTCAGGTAGCGGGTATAACCAAAGACAGCGATCCAACGGATTGAGGGTAAGTACCAAAGCGTTATTGCAAATCTCCACCAGCAGCTCGCGGTAACGACGTGGAATCGCAAGCCGGCCCTTTACGTCGAGATTTAACGCGCTAAATCCCCTAAACACTCAGTAACCCCGCTGCTAATGTTGGCATCACGTAGATCCACTTTGATCCACTATTTCCCACTGTCTGGACTATACGGAGCCCAGCACTAGCGTGTCAAGCAGACAATTCCAAATTCTTACTTTGTGAACAGACACTTACGTGAAAAACCTAGCTCGACTTCCGAGTCAATTTAAGATCCTTGTTAGATTCAAATCTTTAATAGATAAATCTAAGACTTTACTTTAATTTGACGCGCTTCTCGCTAACTGGACGTACTCGGAGGAACCCTACTAAACAGTGAGATGCAGTCAGTTAACCACCTAATTAAGCGTACGTTGCAGCTTAAGGCTCTCTGGCAGGCACGCGTACAAATGTCCCAGCGGTCCCCGAAAGCCCCTTCAATGTCCAGCATTAAGATACAAACACACTGTTAAATGGACGGAAAATGAGAGTGAGTGCTTACTTACATCATGTGCTAACGTAGTACACAGCGGTACAGGTGAAGAAGCAAGGAGCCGACCTATAAGCCGGGTTCTGTGCCCACCCTACCTCGCGGTACAGTGGTGACAACCATTCATCTGGACAACCCGTCGCCAGGCTGTCTCTAGCGACCTACCCGGAAACTCGCGCGGGCCGCGCTTCCCCGGCTCCAGAGCCAGTACGTTTCCCTATTTGGTCTTGCTTCAGGCGGGGTTTACCGTGCCGCCGGCGTTGGCCGGCGCGGTGCGCTCTTACCGCACCTTTTCACCCTTACCACACAATAAAGCCTGCGGGCGGTTTGTTTTCTGTGGCACTTTCCGTAGGCTCGCGCCCCCCAGGAGTTACCTGGCGCCTTGCCCAACGAAGCCCGGACTTTCCTCAATCCGAGTGTTCTACACCGAACTGCGGTTGCCCAGTCGACTCCTTGCAGCGTTAAGAGTAGTGAAACTGCGCAAAGTTTCAAGCATCATCTGGTTCTGCCTGCCTTTTTGCCTCGAGCGCTAGAGGATACAACGTATTCTTGCGGCGACCGGTAATTTCTGCTGCGACAGCGGCCACATCTGATGCACTCAGGTATTTGACCAAAATTGCGATGAGTGTATCGGGCGATCCCTGTTCTCCTTCCGTGTTCATTGCCGCCTCAATAGCGACAATAAACTCGCCTTTGTATTGTCCCGTATTCGCTGTAAACCAAGCCTCAAGGTCGGTAAGGCTGTCGACCCGTATCGTTTCGAAACGTTTACTGAGTTCGCGGGCCACGCAGGCCTTGCGCAGATTGCCGAAAACGGTACACATATCCGCGAGGCTTGCAGCCATACGATGAGGTGCTTACAGAAAAACATTAGTGCGATAGTCTTGTGCTTGCTCTTCCAACGCGCGTAGCCGCGCCGCGCGGCGCGGCGGCAGGTAGCCATTGAATACAAAGCGTTGGGCATTAAAGCCAGCGGCGGCCAGAACCGTAGTAATGGCACTGGGTCCGGGGATCGGCACAACCTGTATACCGGCGCGGTGCGCCGCCTGAACAAGATGAAATCCCGGATCGCATATTAGCGGCGTACCTGCATCACTCACCACTGCAATGGTTCTCCCCTTGCTCACTTGATCGATCAAACCTGCGCTGAGCTTGCGCTCGTTATGTTCGTGGCAAGCCTGCATTGGAGTTGTCGCACCTATGTGCTGCAACAATCGGCGCGTCTTTCGCGTATCCTCAGCCAAGATGAGGTCCCCCGTCGTCAACCCCTCCGCCGCGCGCGGCGACAAATCCTGCAAATTCCCGATTGGGGTTGCCACCACGTAGAGAACACCCCGAGCAATTGACACGTTTTAATGCCCCCTCGATACTGTAAAACATGTACCGTATCGACGTTTTCCCGCTATTTAAGATTGTTCTTCTGTCTACCTTTATTATCGCCGTAGTCGCATGCGCGCCTCAACAAACCACGCGCAAACTCGTCGATGCCCAAGCGGTCGCCGCGGCATTCGCGGCGCTGCCAGCGGGTGATTATCACTCCGCCGCAGCACGGTTCGGTACGCTTGCCAATACGATGGCCGACAGCGTTGACGTCAGTCTACATCGGCTGAACGCTGCCAGTGCACAACTTTGGGCGGGCCAAAAAACTGAACTGAAGCAAACACTCGAACGAGTCCCGGCAAATGGGTTGCCAGAAGAGTTGCATCTGTGGCAACAAATACTGAAAGTGGGTACTTCGCTGTCCGGACACAGCCCGGTTGCCGCAGTTAAACAACTGGCGCCAATGGCCGGGGAGCGGCTTCGCCCGCAGATCAGGCGCGATTTACATTACCTGCGAGCACTGTTGTACGGCCAGACTCGTGAACCTCTTAACGAGGCACGGGAACGCGCCGCCCTCATGGAACTGCTACATACTGATACCGAACGAACAAGCAATGCTAACGCACTGTGGGCAGCTCTAAACAAGGTCGCACCGCACAGCTTATCAAGACTACGTGCTGATGCGACCCTCCGCCTTTCCGGCTGGGTCGAACTTGCGTTGTTGGTACAGAGCGACATCCAGAATTCTGCAAACTTCGACAGAGCGCTCCAACGTTGGCAAGAGCGTTATCCCGATCACCCGGCGGGGCTTCAGATCGTCCAAGAAATACGAGAATTGGGCAAAAGCATCGCGGTGCGCCCACGATCGATTGCGTTGTTGCTGCCGTTCAGCGGCAGATTCGCCGAAGCCGCAGCCGCCATCCGGGAGGGTTTCCTCACCGCTTGGTATGTTGATAATCAGCAACTGTCGAGGCCGACACTGAGGTTATACGACGCGAACGTCGCGAACATAGACAGCGTCTACGGTCAAGCAACCCAGGAAGGCGCTGATCTGATCGTCGGGCCACTCCAAAAAGACGCCGTCGACGTCCTCGCAAGGCGTTCATCATTACCGGTCACGACACTAGCGCTCAATGAGGTCTCCCGACCCGCCGATCTGATCAGATTTTATCAGTTTGCCCTAGCACCCGAAGATGAAGCCAGGCAAGTTGCCGAACGCGCATGGTTGCATGGTTATAAGCGCGCTCTTTGTGTTACGCCAGAGGATACTTGGGGCGCTCGCTTGTTGGTTGCGTTCGCTGAACAATGGCGGGCCCTAGGCGGAGAACTGCTCGAATCCCAAGTTTATCCTCGTCCAAACAAAGACTTCGCAGGTCCAATCAAACGAGCACTCAATATCGACGGCAGCGAATCGCGCGCCAAAACACTGCACTCAATTCTCGGCCAATCTGTTAAGTCGGAAACCCGTCGGCGCGACGACGTCGATTTCGTTTTTGTCGCCGGTTTCCCAAGCGAAGTACGCCAGTTGAGACCCCAATTAGAGTTTCACCGTGGCGTAGACCTACCGGTGTTTGCGACTTCTCACGTGTTCGCCGGCACGGCCGACCGAATTGCCGATCAAGACATGAACGGCATCACCTTCGGCGACATGCCGTGGATCATAGAACCCGACCACCCGGAATTCGCGATTTTTCGCGAGGTTGCAGAACAATGGCCCGAACAGGCTAACCAACATTCCCGTTTACACGCGCTGGGCATCGATGCATATCGCTTGATTCCGCAATTGGCAAGACTGCGTATTCAACGTTATGCACGATTCCGCGGTGTAAGCGGCGAACTTAGTATCATTCGAGGCGGTCGCATCCAGCGCCAATTAAACTGGGCAAAGTTCGTCGACGGCCGCCCGCTTCCGGTGAACATGCCGACACAGGAGTAACTCCAACGCACAGGGCGAAGCCAGATTTGACTGCATGGCATGGCATGGCATGGCATGGTAATTGTTGACGAAACGCTGGGTTACATCCGTCTGCACGACTACGGTTTGTCTCCAGTGCGGCGTAATTATCGTTGCCGCGTCCAGGCAAGCGATCTCACCATACTAGACAGTGATAGGCCAGCCTTTGTTGAGATGCGTTACCGCAAATCGGTAAGCTTCGAAGATCTAGTCAATACATTTTCGCGTGCTAAACAGAACCGGAATAGAAACTGTACCAGCTATTTTCTGATCTATCACCACGATCATCAGGTATGGCTTTGCAGGCCGGACGTAGTCTCCTTGACCAACCCATTAGAGGATGCCTTAATCAAGTGGATCAACGGCTCATTTCAGGCATAATCGATTCCCAATGGAAACCGCCGAGCGCGTCAGAAATATTTTTAATGAGAGCATACGAGTCAAAGCTGAGTGTGTGGATGTACTAGCTCCGCTGATCACTGAGGGCGCAAGCG
>CAZBOQ010000021.1:0-6333 GCA_964493555.1 uncultured Gammaproteobacteria bacterium
CGGAATATTATTTTGCTGCAACTCCCAGGCAGTCAAACGTGAACCCTGCAACCAAGGCCGCGTTTCACAAGCGAACACACGGTCCAGCTGCCCGCCATCATGGGCAGTACGTATGACCGAAAACGCGGTCCCGGATCCGCCTGTGGCCAACACACCGGTGTTACAATGGGTAATCACACTGGCTCCGACATCTATCCTCGCAGCACCGTGTGCGCCCATGGCGAGATTGGCCTTCAACTCTTGGTCGTGTATCCCTAATGCTGCATTGAGAAGTGCTTTCACGGGGCTGCCACCGCCAGCGGGCATGGCTGCCTGCATCCGCTTTAAGGCCCAGCGCAGATTTACCGCCGTAGGCCGCGCTTCGGCAAGTTCAGCTATTGCTGCCTGCACCGCGCCATTCCAGTTCTCCGAATCCGCAGCGTACGCCGCTCTAGCCGCCAGCACCACGCCGTAGGCCGCGGTTACTCCGATCGCCGGTGCACCACGCACAACCATATTTACAATCGCCGCAGACACCTCTTGAACTGTGTTCAAGACCTTGAACTCGACCGCGCCCGGTAACAATCGCTGATCGAGCAATATGAGATGATCGTCTCGCCATTGAATCGGATGGATTCGGGTTTGCTGCATTGTCCTGGACCTGAGAGGTTCTATTATCGTAGGCAATCATGTAATGAAATCCCGTACACTTTACGGTAATTGTTTGAGTCCAAAAAGACATATGCCCAAGCCAGCAGACATATTGATCTACGCACCATGGATTGTCCCGGTGGTACCCCAGGAGATGGTTTACTACGATCACGCGATTGCCATCGCTGGAGGCAATATTGTCGATATCGTTCCGGGCGATCAAGCGAAACGCCTGTTCGAACCCGCGACCACACTACAACTGGATGATCAGGTACTCATTCCCGGTCTGATCAACGCGCACACTCATGCGGGCATGAATCTGTTCCGCGGCCTTGCTGATGATCTACCGCTGATGGAATGGTTAAACGCACATATATGGCCGGCAGAACAGCGTTGGATCAGCGAGCAATTCGTTCGTGACGGTGCACGCCACGCCGTAGCAGAGATGCTACTGTCTGGAACCACCTGCTTCAACGATATGTATTTCTTCCCACAGCAAACCGGTAGCGTTGCCGCGGAGGCTGGCATGCGCGCAATGATTGGCCTAATAATCATCGATCTCGAAACGCCGTGGGCACGCGACGCCCACGAGTATCTCGTCAAGGCAGGGCGCGTACACGACGAATTTCGCCAGCATCCATTGCTCCGCACGTGCTTTGCGCCGCACGCGCCGTACAGCGTCGGCGACGAACCACTGGCACGAATCGCGACGCTGGCCGAGGAACTCGATATTCCGATCACTATTCATTTACACGAAACGAAAGACGAAGTGGAACAGTCTGTCGCTGACACTGGCGAGCGACCCATCGAGCGGCTCAAACGGTTCGGGCTGTTGTCGCCTCGACTACTCGGCGTGCATATGACTCAACTTTCGGAACGCGATCTGGAGGAGTTGCAGACACATCGCGCACACGTCGTCCATTGTCCCGAATCAAATATGAAACTCGCCGCCGGCGCCTGTCCGATTGCACAATTGGAGACACTAGGCATCAACGTGGCGCTGGGTACGGACGGCGCGGCTTGCAATAATGACCTCGATATGTTCGGAGAAATGCGCAGCGCCGCCTTGCTTGGCAAACTGACCGCGGGGACGAGCACCGCGATTGCGGCGCACAAAGCGCTGCAACTAGCCAGTCTAAATGGCGCACGGGCGCTGGGCATGGAGAACACCATCGGCAGCCTCGAAGCGGGCAAGGCAGCCGACATCGTTAGCGTCGATTTACGCGCACCCGCGTTGCAACCGGTCCACGATCCAGTTTCGCAGATTGTTTACTGCGCGACGGGCAGGGATGTCAGCAATGTGTGGGTCGCCGGCGAGCCGGTAGTTGTCGGTGGCGAACTTACCCGACGCGACCAAGACAGTATTCTTCGTCAGTCCGCAAGCTGGGCAGCGCGCATCGCGGCCGAATGATTCGTGCCCTAGTGATTCAACACCCGCCAGCGATTCAGTATTGCACAGAAGAGATCCGCAGTACGCTCTGCGTCATAGATTGCCGAATGCGCCTGGTCAGGGTCCCAATCCAGGCCCGCAGCTTGCACCGCTTTCGACAGGACCGTCTGTCCATACACTAACGCGGAAAGCGATGCCGTATCCAATGTAGAAAATGAGTGCAAAGGATTCTTTGTAAGCCTGGCCCGCTCGGCGGCCGCATTGATAAAACTCAGATCGAAATGCGCATTGTGTCCGACTAGAATGGCGCGGCTACAGCGGTGCGCGATGACGGCATTCCGAACGCTTTCGAAGATCTCACCCAATGCCCTTTTCTCATCAACCGCCATGCGAAATGGGTGATAGGGATCAATACCAGTAAAATCTAGCGCTTCTTGCTCCATATTGGCGCCCTCGAAGGGCAGCACGTGATAGCTCTGGGTCCGAGCGCGCGACCACTGACCCTCGGCATCGACCGAGACCGTCACTGCGGCGATCTCCAAAAGCGCATCAGTTTTCGAATTGAATCCACCGGTCTCGATATCAATTACGACCGGCAAGAACCCCCTAAATCGACTCGAGATCGCCCCATCCATAGTTATTCCACAGAATACGTAGCCGGCGTCGAACGAGCAACCCGCGTAGTGTAAAATCGGAGTCGTTATGGCCTCCACCAGCTTGATGAACATATCCCCGATAGACGGTCGCTATGCTGCGCAAACCGAGCCTCTGCGGTCGATTTTCAGCGAGTACGGGTTGCTCGCTCGCCGCACCCACGTCGAAATCGAGTGGTTCAAGACCCTTAACGATGTGCTGCCCGATCAAACCGGCTTGAGCATCACAGCTAACGCACGGCTGGCCGAGCTTGATATTGATTTCGATGTTGAAGCGGCGGCCGCGATTAAGGCCATAGAGAAAACTACCAACCACGACGTTAAAGCGGTCGAATACTACCTTCGCGACAAACTCTCAGACGATACGGAGATGGCGAATAAAACTAGCCTGCTACATTTCGCCTGCACGTCGGAGGATATTAACAATCTAGCCTATGGCTTGATGCTAAAGGACGCTCGCGAGCAGGTGCTCAGGCCTACGCTAGCGGCATTATTAACGGATCTATTAGACCTCGTCACGTGCTACTGTGACCAGCCCATGTTGTCGCGCACCCATGGTCAACCAGCATCTCCGACGACCCTAGGCAAAGAGATCGCAAATGTGTGCGCACGACTAGATCGCCAAATGGAACTATTCACCAACGTCAAATTGTTAGGCAAAATAAACGGTGCGGTCGGCAACTATAATGCGCATGTTGCAAGCTATCCGGATCTCGATTGGCCGCAAATCGCGGAGCAATTCGTCGGCCGCATCGGTCTTGATTACAACCCACTGACCACACAGATAGAACCACACGATTACCTTGCCGAGTTGTTCTCCGCCTTGGTTAGGATAAACGTCATCTTGATAGATTTTTGTCGGGATGTGTGGGCCTATATCTCGATCGGTTATTTCACCCAACGCAGCGTTAGCAACGAGGTCGGCTCATCTACCATGCCGCACAAGGTGAATCCCATCGACTTCGAAAATGCGGAAGGGAATCTCGGTATAGCGAACGCGCTGCTTGAACATCTCAGTCAAAAACTGCCCGTCTCCCGTTGGCAGCGTGATTTGACCGATTCGACAAGCCTGCGCAATATTGGCGTAGCTCTCGCGCATTGTTTGCTCGCTTATGATGCGGTTATTCGCGGCGTTAACAAACTCGAAGTCAACACGGAACGCCTCCGACAAGATCTGGAAACCAATTGGGAGATACTAGCTGAACCAATTCAGACCGTGATGCGCCGCCACGGCATCACCGACTCCTACGAACAACTAAAATCCCTGACCAGAGGCAAACGGCTAGACCGTACGACACTGCTCGACTTTATCGACACGTTGTCGTTACCAGACGATGCAAAATCCGCTCTTAAATCTCTCACACCCGCCACATACACCGGCCACGCAAGTTCGCAGGCGTCGGCGCTGGTCACCGCACTTAAAGGTCGAACACGATGACCATCAAGCGGGGCGGTATAGTTGAAAACACAGGGCGCGAGCCCAGGCTAACAGTCGGCCAGACCCGGCGTGGCAGCGACGAAGTTCTAAAGACATGGGCAACCGTGGAAAAGCTATAACAAGCCCCGGAAACACAGCGCGTGACTAGCGCAGAAGATCATTGAAAATGGAAGTCTTCCCGGGTAACCCCGCGCTTTCACCTTTCCGCCAGGAAAAGCTTGCAGCGCGCGTCCAAGCAGCGTTTCCTGGGCTACGTGATCTCGAGTCTCAATATCTGCACTTCGCGCACTATTCGCGCCCACCTGACAACGGAGAACGCCGGCGCCTGACGGACATCCTGAGTACGCCATCGACACCGCTACCACACGATCCACCTGTCCTTCTGGTAGTACCGCGACTCGGAACCGTGTCTCCGTGGTCCAGCAAAGCCACCGACATCACCAAAAACTGTGGCCTCGATTTCGTCATACGGGTGGAGCGCGGTGTCGCTTGGTGGCTGTCGGGCGAATACGGCGAGCGCGCAACATTGGACGCGATAAATTCCCGTTTAGCTGCCTTCTTTTTCGATCCTATGACCGAGTCAGTACTCAGCTCATTGGAGGACGCAGAAGCGGTTTTTGCGTATTCCGAACCGCGTCCATTAGCTTACATTTCGCGTAGCGCCATCGTTAACGCGAATACTACTATGGGCCTCGCTTTAGCCGATACCGAGATCGATTATCTGACTAAGAGTTTTGCGGCGCTGGCACGCGATCCCACCGACGTAGAGCTAATGATGTTCGCGCAGGCCAATTCTGAACACTGCCGGCACAAGATATTCAACGCTGAGTGGCTTTTGGACGGTGCCCGACAACCTCATTCCTTATTCGACATGATCCGTAATACCCACTCAAGCGCCCCCGGCCGAGTCCTGTCCGCTTATAGCGACAACTCAGCGGTAAGCGCCGGTTACGATGCCAGTCGCTTCCTCGCCGATCCCGCAACCTCAGTTTACGGTTATTCCTCTGAACCAGTCCACATGCTGATGAAAGTCGAGACTCATAATCACCCGACCGGGATCTCTCCTTACGCTGGCGCAGCGACCGGTTCCGGTGGCGAAATCCGCGATGAAGGCGCCACCGGCCGTGGTGCGAAGCCGAAAGCGGGCTTAACCGGGTTCTCCGTCTCGAACTTAAAGATCCCCGGAGGCGAGCAACCTTGGGAACGCGATTTTGGCCAGCCAGCACGCATGGCCTCCGCGCTGGACATCATGATCGAAGCACCGATTGGCGCTGCCAGTTTCAATAACGAATTCGGCCGCCCAGCGCTAGCAGGGTATTTCCGTACCTTCGAAGCGCTACCGCCTGGCACTGATACTGTACGCGGCTATCACAAACCGATCATGCTTGCCGGCGGCTTTGGCAACATCCGTACCGAACACGTCCATAAACGAAACCTCGCCGCTGGCGCCAAATTGATCGTGTTGGGCGGACCGGCGATGTTGATTGGACTCGGCGGCGGCGCGGCTTCATCGCTCCGTTCCGGCGACAGCGATGAGTCACTGGACTTTGCATCCGTACAGCGGGAAAACGCCGAAATCCAAAGACGTTGTCAGGAAGTCATCGACAGCTGTTGGGGATTGGACGCCGATAATCCAATCGTCTCCCTACACGATGTTGGCGCAGGTGGTCTGTCAAACGCCATCCCCGAACTGTTGCAGGCGAGCGGCAAGGGCGCACGCATCGACTTACGCGCCATTCCCAACGACGACCCAAGCATGTCGCCACTTGAAATCTGGTGCAACGAAGCCCAAGAACGTTACGTACTGGCCATAGGGCGCACGGACCTGGAACGCTTCGAAGCAATTTGCCGGCGCGAACGCTGCCCTTTTGCGCTGGTCGGCACAGCTAACAATAGCGCACAACTGGTGGTTTTCGATGAGCTGTTCGAAAATACGCCCATCGATCTGCCGATGAGCGTGTTGTTCGGCAACGTGCCGAAACTCTCGATCGTCGCGACGCACAATTCTGCAGCTCTAACGGAGTTAGCCCTTGCCGATATAGACCTCGAAGCAGCCAGCTTTCTAGTTCTCTCTTTACCTTCGGTGGCGAATAAATCCTTTCTGATCACGATCGGCGATCGCTCGGTTTCCGGACTAGTGGCACGCGATCAAATGATTGGACCCTGGCAAATCCCAGTTGCCGATTGCGCAGTTACTGCAAGTTCGTTTCGAGAGGCCACTG
>CAZBOQ010000022.1:0-14350 GCA_964493555.1 uncultured Gammaproteobacteria bacterium
GCCAGCAACGTCTCGGCCTATTAGGGCAAATGGTAAGGTAGCGGCCTGAATCGGAGTACATCGCGAAAACCCCGCCTTCTCGAGACCTTGGAGTAAAACTGGGTGTAACGGCAACTCGTCCAGACGAGTCTCTGTGAGAACTTGCTCCATTAAGCCTGCTAGCATAGCGCAATGGCGACCATGCGTCAGGTTGAAGACATAATAAATAATGGCCAAACTTGCTTTTTACGCGTCTATAGTCTGAAATGTCGACGTCCCCGTAGTTTTTTTGAGGCATATAACTCCATATGAGCACCAACATCGTCGATGTGACGGATGATTCATTCGAAGAAAAAGTTCTTAAGTCTGAATACCCCGTGTTAGTAGATTATTGGGCCGAATGGTGTGGCCCATGCAAAATGATAGCTCCGATCCTCGAGGAGATATCGGTCGATTACTCCAAAAAGATCCAGATCGCCAAGGTAAATATCGATGAACACCCGCTGACGCCATCGAAGTTCGGCATCCGCGGCATTCCGACATTAATGCTTTTTAAAGACGGCGACGTGGCGGCTACTAAAGTCGGTGCGGTTTCCAAATCCCAACTGGCTGCTTTTATCGACGGCAACCTCTAAAAGCGCTTCACTAAGAATGTTCCCGTGCCGGCACTGACCAATAAAGCTCGGGGTAGACGAATGAGGAAACGAGTGCTATCGTGAATCCTAGTACCTGGTGAGACCAAGAAGCCAGGATCTTTGCCTTACCAAAACACCTAGACAAAACTCCCGCTTGAAGCACGGCATTGTCCGTGATCAATCTTCCTGAGTGATCTTATGAACCTGACACAACTAAAGCAGAAACCAGCAAAAGAACTCGTATCCCTGGCCGATGACCTTGGACTTGAAGGCGTGGCCCGAAGCCGCAAGCAAGATGTTATTTTCGGCATCCTCAAGGCGCACGCAAAAAAAGGCGAGGATATCTCCGGTGATGGGGTCCTCGAGATCCTGCAAGACGGATTCGGGTTCCTGCGCTCCGCAGATTCGTCCTATCTTGCCGGACCGGATGACATTTACGTCTCGCCGAGCCAAATAAGGCGCTTCAGCCTGCGGACAGGCGATACAATCGCCGGAAAGATACGTCCTCCCAAAGACGGCGAACGTTATTTCGCACTGCTCAAAGTTAGCAAAATAAACTACGAGAAGCCGGAAAACGCCAAGAACAAGGTTCTGTTTGAAAATCTCACGCCACTGTTTCCCAATGAGCGTCTTGGGCTCGAGATCGGTAACGGCAGCACCGAGGACCTCACACCGCGGGTCATCGACCTCATCTCACCCATTGGTAAAGGCCAGCGTGGCTTGATCGTATCGCCACCCAAAGCCGGCAAAACCATGATGCTGCAGAGCATTGCGCACTCTATCGAGGCCAATCATCCGGAGTGCTACTTGATGGTGCTGCTCATCGACGAGCGTCCTGAAGAAGTTACCGAGATGGACCGTACTGTCAGGGGCGAGGTTATTTCCAGCACCTTTGATGAACCTGCCAGCCGTCACGTTCAAGTTGCCGAGATGGTAATCGAGAAGGCGAAACGGTTGGTCGAACACAAGAAGGATGTGGTCATCTTGTTAGATTCGATAACCCGGCTGGCACGCGCCTACAACACCGTTGTGCCGTCTTCGGGCAAAGTACTCACAGGCGGTGTCGATGCGAATGCGCTGCAACGCCCGAAGCGTTTCTTCGGTGCCGCCAGGAATATTGAGGAAGGCGGCAGTCTTACAATAATGGCGACCGCCCTCGTCGAAACCGGGTCGCGCATGGACGACGTGATTTTTGAAGAGTTCAAGGGCACTGGTAACAGCGAACTGCATCTTGATCGCAAAAATTCCGAAAAGCGTGTTTTTCCAGCTATCAACATTAACCGTTCGGGCACGCGAAAGGAGGAATTGCTCACTTCCCAGGACGAACTGCAAAAGATGTGGATTCTGCGCAAACTTCTCCACCCGATGGAAGAAATCGGGGCTATGGAATTCATATTGGAACGGCTAAAAGCAACGAAGAACAATGCCGAGTTCTTCGATGCCATGAAACGCTCTTAAGCACACCGTCGAAACTACCTCACAACCGGCGCATGGACCGTCGGAATTAAGTGTTGTTTTGGTGCTCGCCATGATGGCGGGTATCGGCTCCGTGTCGGTGGACACCTACCTTGCAGGCCTCCCCAGCATCGCTATCGCTATGGATGCACCGATCGAACGCGTCCAATTGTCGATTGGCGCCTTCTTTATGGGCATCGCGCTCGCTCCGCTTGTTTATGGCCCTCTATCCGATCGTTATGGGCGGATAGTGATACTTTGCTCCGGCATGTTCGTTTTTATGCTCGCCGTTGTTGGCTGCGCGACAAGCTCCCGGATCGAGACGTTTCTGGCTTTCCGTGGGCTGCAAGGCATGGGCGCGGGGGCCGCGTCGGTTCTCGCACGCGCAACAGTGCGCGATCTCTACGGGCCGCTAGAGTCGGCACGCGTGCTATCGCTCATACAAGCACTTACCGGCGTGCTGCCAATCTTGGGGCCGATGGGCGGCAGTTATCTCTTACTCATGGGTTGGCGGAGCGCCTTCTGGTTAATGGGTGGTTATGGATTATTGTGCCTATTGGCATTCGTCCTGTTGATTAAGGAGACCCGCCCGAATCAGGGGGCACGGACACACACCAATGCACTCAAGAGTTACTGGCAAGTTCTCAGCGATCGTTCTGATGTCGGTTACATACTCAGCGGGGGTGCATGTTTCGCGGGCCTATTTGCATTCGTAGGCGGTTCGTCATTCGTTTTCATAGAACTATATGAATTCACGCCGCAGCGCTACGGAGTGCTGTTTAGTCTTGCCAGTACTGGCTTAATAATCGGTGGTTACCTCGGCGCGTATCTAATCCCGCGTTTTGGTATCAGACGCATGCAGATCTTTGAGTCGGCGATCTGTGCGGCAACCGGCAGTGCCGTATTTGTGATTGTCCGCTTCGGTGATGCTAACGCTTTCATCATTCTCGGGCTGGCGTGGTTCTACCTCGCCGCAATGAACGCCATGGCTGCAAATTCGATGGCAGGTATGCTAGCCCGACACGCCGAACGGGCCGGTGCCGCATCGGCACTTGGAGGGCTTGCGATGTTCAGCTGTGGGGCGCTAGGCGTATTACTGGTGAGCACCCTGCATGATGGGACAGCGATCCCGTTATCGGCTAGCATGATGGTGGGCGGAGCAGCTGGTTTCCTCGTGCAATGGTCGTTGATACGAGAATGAGCAAAATCTAATTACTGGGCTATTCCGGCTTTGACCATATTAAAGATCCTGTTTCAGGCCAAATCTTTACCCGGGATGAATGGAGACAGGAAGCAGCTATGCGGGGACACAGAAAAAAGACATCCCTTTTTCCAAACTCACAGACCCTTTTGAAAGTGGCCGTAATAAGCTACCAACATGTTAGCCGCGAGAAGGCGGCTGTGGCTCCTTGCTCAGCTAATCGACTATTTCGAAGATAAGCTTACCGCGAACATGCCCATCCTTGCTTCGTGCAAGCGCAGAGCCCGCCGCACTTAACGGTAATTTTTCGATGTCCGGAAGTTTCACGATCTCCTGATCGACTAGCGAGCCTATTTCACGCAATTGAGCAATATCGGGATTCGCGACGAAACGCGTACCTAACGAAAGTTCATGTGCCTGGACCGCTTCGGGGCTAGGGCCTCCGGCAATAGTGACCACACGTCCGCCCGCTTTAACTGCACCAAGATGCGCGTCTACATCGTTCTGACCGATGCAGTCGTAACAAACATCAACACCACCCTGGGAGATACGTACTGCCTCAGCAACGACATCCTCACTCGTGTAATCAATGAAAATGTCTGCACCCAAGGATGCGAGATACTCCTTATTCTTTGCACTGGCACTCGTAATCACAGTCGCACCCAGGTGTTTGGCAAATTGTATGGCGTAACCACCGACGCCCCCAGCTCCACCACGTATAAGTATGGTTTCGCCGCTATGCAGTTTCGCGTGGTCGACCAATCCCTGCCACGCGGTCAAACCCGCTAGCGGCAGGCATGCCGCCTCGGCATGGCTTAAGCCCTCAGGTTTGCGCGAAAGCAGGCTTGCCTCGGTTGCGCAATACTCAGCGTAAGCGCCATTACGGATCTGGCCATTACCGGAGCGAATGAACCCAAACACCGCATCGCCGATTTGGAACTCGGTCACTTGTGCGCCAACTTCTACCACCCTGCCCGAGACGTCCCATCCCGGGATCCACGGAAAACAAACGGGAAAAAGATCCTTGCGCATACCGCTGGCGACTTTCCAATCAATGGGGTTGACTGCAACGCTGTGAACCTTCACCAGCACATGCCCCGCCGCTGGGTTGGGTATCCCCACTTCCCGAATTTCGATGTCTTCGGGCCCACCGACATCGTTAAACAGCGCTGCTTTCATTTAGATCTCCTCGAGACGTTTTCACTGAAACGTATCAGAACCAACTCCGCTAGAGAAGGAAAGCTTTTCGCTCATCCGCAGCTAGGATGACGGAAATCACCCCGGGGGCCACCTAAAATCCCTTCCACCCAACACATGCAAATGCAGATGAAACACCGTTTGTCCAACCTCAGCGCCGTTGTTGATCGCAATCCGAAATGCATCGGCATAACCTTCCGCCCCAGCGATCTTTGCGGCCACAAGCATCAAATGCCCTAGCAATACCTGATCCGATTCGTTCGCCTTGGACAACATCTCTATCTGTTGCTTCGGTATTACCAGCACGTGAAACGGAGCTTGCGGATTTACGTCTCTAAACGCGAGACAGAGTTCGTCTTCGTAAACGATGTCCGCAGGCACCTCACGCTCGATTATCTTTGAGAATATCGTCTCGCCCATCTTCGTGCCCGCGCTATGCGTTGCTTGCTTTCTGATAGTACTCCATCAATATGTTAGCCACCTCGGGCCGGGCAAACTCCGGCGGTAATGCCTCACCGGCGGCTAACATTTCACGCACCTTGGTACCGGAGAGCAGAACAAAATCTTGGGGCTGATGATCCGGTGCATCACGCATCATCACGACTTTGTTTAACTTCTTCGAGTACGCTGTATGATCCGCTTTGAAGATTTTGATATTCAGCGCCTCTGGCGGGACCGCAGTATCGAAAATATCTTGGGCTTCGAACGGCCCGTAGTAATCGCCCACTCCAGCATGATCACGGCCCACTATTAAATGAGTACAGCCGGCATTCTGGCGAAATAATGCATGTAATACCGCTTCGCGCGGCCCAGCATATAACATGTCAAAGCCATAGCCGCTTACCATCACTGTGTTCTCGGGAAAATAGAATTCAACCATCGTACGGATCGCTTCGTCGCGTACCGAACCCGGGATGTCGCCAGGTTTCAGTTTTCCGAGCAGCATATGAATCAAAATCCCATCAGCAGCCGCTGCTTCTTTCGCCATTTTGCAAAGTTCTTCGTGCGCCCGATGCATGGGATTACGCGTTTGAAAACCGACGACGCGCTGCCAGCCGCGACGCTCAATCTCAGCACGAATTTCATACGCGCTTTGGAAGGTCTCCGGGAAGTCGGTCGGGAAATGCGAGTAGTTCAATACCTCAATTGGTCCGGACAACACGAACCGACCCTGAGAGAGAAAGGTCGACACACCAGGGTGCTCCACATCAAGGGTTCCGAAAATGCTGCTACACAGAAACTTGAGTTGCTCCTCACTCGCTTCCTCAACGCCAGCGACATTCTGGACCGCCAAGGCTGGCGACCCGGCTACGTTCGGATCTCTAAGCACGATACGTGAACCGGCGCCGAATCCGGCCGGATCGTTGCACAAATTCAAACACGGTACCGGCCAGAATAACCCGCTGGTAGTGGTCATTTTCTCCGCCACCGCAAGCGAATCAGCAAGATCCATATAGCCCAATAAAGGATTGAAATAGCCAGCGCCTAACATCACCGCATTAGCCGCGGCGGCAGAGTTCAATTGTAACGATGGTAACGACACCGCCTCCCTTAGGAGCTCTTCGCGCTTTTGGTCATCAGCGACGAACAACGGCGTGAGAATGTCAGAACCATGTGGCTTAATCATCGATGAGTAGGTAGTTAATTGAATTAGGAAGACAGAAGAATATCGCAGACCACAAACTTCGTCATGGCGTAATGTGCTCAGTAAGCGTAGTCTGGTTACCGTCGCGCAAGATGTCACCCATACGAAACTTAAATACCCCCTGATCCGCATCAGACACCAAGAATCTCAAGGTGTGTGAGACCGTCGGAAACGCCAGTTCATCCCAGGGGATCGCATCCCGTCCGAACAGCGCGACTTCCAACGACTCTTCCCCCGGGGAAAAATCGAGATCCTGCAAGCTGGCTCTGAACAACATGTAGACCTGATTTATCTGGGGTAAATTCAGCAAGGTATAGAGCCCGACTATCTCAACTCTCGCATTGGCCTCTTCCAAGGTTTCCCGGCGGGCGGCTTCCACTGAGGTCTCACCGTTCTCCATAAATCCCGCTGGCAATGTCCACCACCCGTGGCGTGGTTCTATGGCCCGTTTACACAACAATATCCGACCTTCCCATTCAGGGATACAACCGGCGACTATCTTGGGGTTTTGGTAATGGACCTCAGAACACTGACCGCATACAAATCGTTCGCGATTATCGCCGGGCGGAATCTTCATCACGATATCACCGCCGCACAGCGAACAAAACTTCATTTGATAACCGCATCCGCCGCCGCTGTCCGCAGGCTCTCCAACAACTTCGCAAGCGCTGGCCATATGTTATCGAGCATCTGCTGTTGCGCCTGTTCTCGCGGGTGCAAACCATCGGTCTGCATCAAGTGAGACTGCTCGGCGATCGATTCCAGGAAAAAAGGGGCAAGCGCCGCACCTGTGGATTGCGCAACCTCTCGATAAATCGATTCAAACCGTTCGCTGTAGGTTGGGCCATAATTCGGAGGCAAGCGCATCGTCACCAACAAGACCTGGCAACCCGCGCCGAGGGCACGGCGGACGATATCGTTCAGATTTTCTCTCATTTCCTTAAGCGATACCCCCTCGCAATCCGTCATTACCACCCAGTTCAACGATGAGTAATTGCGGTTTATGTACGGCCACGAGTTCGTCCAAGCGCTCGCTGCCCCCCTTAGTCGTCTCCCCACTAATGCTGGCATTAATTACCTCATGCGGATAGCCCAGTGCATCCAAGCGCTGGCGTAACAACGCTACCCAGCCACTGTCCGTTGGTATACCGTACGCAGCGCTAAGACTGTCGCCCAACACCACAATCGTCGGGCTCGCGGCCAACGACATTTGAGAAGTCAACAAAATACCAAATAGCAATAAGGGAGAGCGTATGGGCGAGCGAGCGGAGATCATTGTGGTCGAGTCCCTGAATAAACGGGTCGAAAGCCCAGGGGGAGTTTTAACAATTCTTGATGATATCAGCTTTTCCCTACACGCTCGTGATGCGCTTGCGATTGTTGGCGTTTCGGGCTCCGGGAAATCTACCCTACTCGCCCAATTAGCCGGACTCGATGTGCCCAGTCACGGGAGCGTAACCCTCGATGGCGTCAACTTGAACTCGCTTGATGAAGATGGCCGCGCGCACCTACGTGCTGAGCGCGTGGGCTTCGTATTCCAGTCTTTTCAACTACTATCTAACCTAACCGCTCTGGAAAACGTCATGCTGCCGTTAGAACTCGCCGAACACGCTGCCCCGCGAGACGCAGCTGAAAAAGTGCTGAAACGGGTCGGTCTGGAACAACGCCTCCATCATTATCCAAATCAATTGTCCGGTGGTGAGCAACAACGCGTAGCAATAGCGCGTGCATTCGCACCCAATCCAAAGCTCTTGTTCGCTGACGAACCAACCGGAAACCTCGACCGTACTACCGCTACCCGAGTCGCCGAAATTCTGTTGTCTCTTACCGCGGAGCACGGGACCACCCTGGTAATAGTTACGCATGACCGTGAACTGTCGGAACGTTGCACGAAAAATATTTCATTGGATGGCGGACGCATAGTTCAGACGGCGTCATGAACAAAACCCTCGCCTTTTCGCTTCGTTCACTGAGTCGTGACTGGCGCTCGGGGGAACTCGTTCTGGTCTTCGTAGCATTGGTCATTGCAGTAAGCAGTGTCACCGCCGTTGCAATGTTCACAAATCGCATCCAGGGCGTCATAGAAAAACAAGCGAATGCCCTCCTGGCTGCAGATCTCGCAATTGATTCCAAGGATCGCATTCCTAAATCATTCACCAACGCTGCACTCCGACATGGTCTTCAAACCGCGAACATAATTTCTTTCAGAAGTGTCGCAACGGTCGACAAGCGCATGCAGTTGGTTGAGCTTAAAGCAGTGGAAGACGGTTACCCATTACGGGGAAGCCTGCAAGTCTCTCAGGCTGTGTTCGGGAAGGCTGCTGTGACCAAAACCATTCCTGCTTCCGGAGAAGTTTGGGTGGAAACACGTATCCTTCCCGCTCTCGATATCGGACTGGGCGATCAGGTGCAGATCGGTAAGAGCAGTTTAACTATCAGCCGCATACTCGTGCTTGAACCCGACCGCGGCGGTGAACTGTTCACCATTGCCCCGCGCTTGATGATGAACTTCGCTGACGTGCCCGCCACCGGTTTAATTCTGCCTGGGAGCCGGGTCAACTACCGTCTATTGTTAGCTGGAAATGCGCCCAACATCTCTGCTTATCGTACCGAGACCGAAGCCTTGCTACCAATCGGCGCAAGGTTTCGGGAAGCGCGTGACGCTCGCCGGGAACTGCGCGACGCCCTGCGCCGCGCCGAGCAATTTCTCGGCCTGGCCGTGCTCACCACTATCCTGGTCGCCAGTGTGGCTATTGCAATGGCTGCACAACGTTACGCAGCAAGACACCTAGACAACTGCGCAGTGTTGAGATGCTTGGGTGCGAGTCAGCGGTTTATCGTCAATATATTCGCCTTAGAGATGGCCATGCTCGCGTTTATCGGTGGCGGCGTCGGCGTCGCCGTGGGGTACGCCGCTCAAGGAGGGCTCAGCTGGTTGTTACGCGGAATAGCAAATGCCAGCCTACCCCCACCCAGTTTAGTACCGCTCTCAACGGGCATGGCCATTGCCACGATCGCACTGATGGGATTCGCGATGCCACCATTGCTTCGTTTGAAAGATGTACCCCCGGGAAGGGTGTTACGCCGTGATCGCGCTCCGCCAACAATTGTTAATCCGACTACTCCGAACGGCTGGGCAAAACGGTTTACTGACGCCAATGCGCTCTTTCCGATGGCGGCGATTTGCGCGATTGTCATGCTCTCTCCCTGGCGTGCCTATGACCTTGAGTTAAGCGCATATATGCTCGGCGGAAGTCTTTGCACTGTAGCACTGTTGGGTCTGGCCGCATGGGGTTTGGTGAAGGTTCTAGGAAGCATTCGGGGGCTAGTTGGTGTGTCATGGCGTTACGGTCTCGCCAACATCTCGCGGCGCGGGCAAATCAGCGTTATCCAAATCGTGGCTGTGGGCATCGGTATTATGGTGATGCTGGTGCTCGCATTAATCCGCACCGATCTTATCGCGGGGTGGCAGGCGAGCCTACCGCCACGCGCACCGAACCACTTCCTAATCAACGTTCAGCCCTCAGAGGTTAAGGCAGTTCACGATTTCTTTTACGAACAGGGGATAGACGCGCCGGATCTCTACGCCATGGTACGTGCGCGGTTCACTCACATTAATGATCGCTCGATATCACCTGAAGACTACGACGACCCGCCCACCAGACGGCTTGCCGACCGCGACTTCAATTTGTCCTGGACCGACACGCTTAAGGACGATAACAGAATCGTTGAAGGTCGTTGGTGGTTGCCGACCTCGGCAAACAAAGAGTTCTCGGTGGAACGTGAAATCGCTCAGTCGCTGGGGTTCGGAGTGGGCGATACCTTAGTGTTTCGAATCGGTGAACGAGATATCCGAGCCCCGGTCACCAGCCTACGTGAAGTCAAATGGGACTCCTTCAATGTTAATTTTTTTGTCCTTGCGCCACCTGACTGGTTAGAAAAATTCCCAGCAACCTACATCACCAGTTTTCACCTAGAAGACAGGCATAAATTAGTACTGACCGATCTAGTTCACCAGTTTCCAAGCATCACCATCATCGACGTAGCGGCACTGATGAAACAAGTGAGGCTAGTCATAGATCGAGTCACGCTAGCGGTCGAGTACGTTTTCACTTTCACCCTCGCTGCAGGGTTACTGGTGTTAGTCGCGACACTCCAAGCAACACATGACGAGCGAATACGGGAGTCTGCGATCTTGAAAACGCTAGGCGCTACGCGAGCCAGGATCAGGGCCGGCCTACTTGCGGAGTTTTGTGTGCTCGGCACGGCAGCCGGCTTGCTTGCCGCAGTTATCGCAAGCATCTTGAGCTACGTACTGGCTGAACACATATTTAGCATTGGTTACCATTTCAACCTGTTGGTTTTACCCTTAGGCATCGTCGCCGGCGTGCTAAGTACAGCGGTGGTGGGACTCATAGAAATGCGATCAGTCTTAAAACGGACTCCCGTGGAGATGTTGCGTAGGACTTAACAGAGATCGCGGCCAGTTCGGCACCCTAACCTTCTCCCAAAACTCGACATATCTGCCTGCTCACCGGCACGACTAGCCCTCGCATTTCCTGCAACGCGTCGAAGATCTGATCAGCCTCTGGATACGGAGATCCCGCTATAGCCTCTTCTTCGCCCCCAGCACTTCGATGTGCAGCTGCCGCGATGAGTTGTTTTTCTGCTAACCCCGTCAATTCCGTTATCGTGCGCCAATCGAAACTCCCACTCTTAAGTTCTGCATAGGGCACCACACAGCCGCCAAAACATCGCAACAACGCAATTCCCTGACGATAAACACGGACGTACTCACTTGCTAATTGATCCGGTCCTGCATGCGTGCGTCCCACCAGCAGACTGGCGAGCGTTGCCTGCGGGCCTCGATAACTCAAGATCAGCTTAGGTAGGTATCCCAGTTTGAATACCGGTTGGGTAAGCAAATCGACGTCACTCCCCTTGAAAAACTGTGCTTGCGTCAGCGCGCGGGCTAAGCAGCGGCGCCCGAGGTAACGGCGCCACTTCGACTCCAATACCGGGCTCAGGTTAAAGAGGCGTCCGTGGTCTATATCCCACGCCCGTCGGTAGTGATGAGCTGCGCGGCGTAACTCGAAGTTCTCCATCACGCCGCGGCGCGGGTCCCAATCCTTCGGCGCCTTCATCCCGAAGTCCGCACTGGCATCTGCTAGCACCGCGCAAAGCAAACTCGAACCAGTGCGACCTACCGTTACTATAAAATGTTTGCTCGGGAAGTCTGAGCTCGCTGTTGGTATCATCGCGTCGATTTATTTTGGACGAAAAATAAAATTATTGATGTAAGGCTGCATGGTGTCTCCGGCAAGACGCGCGCGCTGCAACGCCTCCACCGAGAAAGTTCGCAAATCCTTAAGACGATCTTCATGGTAATAAAAACCACGATACCCGAGATCGGCGATATAACGGAAGATCTCATAAATGTCCTGTTCCCCGTGACGCTCCTCCACCTCTATCAGCATCGTTGGTTTACATCGCTCGATAGTCTGCTCTGCGCCCTCTACAATTCGGCGCTCAGTACCCTCTGTATCTATCTTCAGAAAACCCACATCTGTAAGTGCAAACTCGTCCAGGATTTTTACCGGAACGACTTCGCCTCCGTGGTACTCAGCAACGATATGTGCAGACTGATCTTGATCGCTGATAACTGCACTACCCGTGCAATCCGCCAGCGCACAATGGTGAACTGTGACTCGCTTACGATAGGCGCTTTGCAGAAACTTAACGCACGTAATTTGCGGCTCGAAGGCGTGCACATGGCGACAACGTCGGGCTAGGAAAAAAGTATAAGTGCCGAGATAAGCACCAACATCGGCGGCCATACGACTTGGATCCACCAAAGAATCGAGCAAATGAATCTCGGCTTCGCCACGGTAGTAATTTCTTAGTGCGATCTGATACTTCAGAAGCGATGGCGGCACTAGCGCGTGGGCAGCACGACGAATCATCGCTGAGATCGGCCCCTTGCTCATCGCGCTATGAACTACGCTAACAGCTCGTCATCGTGAGCACGCCACGGCGGGCTTACGATGACAGCAAAACTAAGTACCACCGCGCTTAGATTCTCTATCCACTGCGCTGTACCGGCCGGGACGAAGATCACATCCCCAGCCACTACCAATTCGTTTTCACCATCAACGTGCATACGCCCGGCACCAGTGATGAGATGATATACCTCATTTTGCGCTAGCCTATGCTGCAAACTCCGCTCGCCCGGCGCAAGTTCCGCGAGCGCGAGTGAATACGGCAATTCTAGAGCATCGGTATCCGGATGGAGCAGTTCACGTAACCGGCTACCATCGTTCGCAATCAGTTGCGGACATTCGGCGCAGTGTTTTACGAGCATGCTAAACCCTCAAATCTGATCGGTTTATCCGTACAATGCCACGTATGGAGCCCAAGCCTAGCAACGAAACCACCCCGAAAAACGGGACGACCGTCGGTGTCTTGCTAACCAACCTTGGAACACCAGACGCACCAACCGCAGCGGCCGTGCGCAAATACCTCCGCGAGTTCCTTAGCGACCCACGCGTAGTTAAGTTACCGCGTGCTCTGTGGTGGCCGATACTGTACGGATTCATTTTACCGCTACGCCCACGGCGAAGCGCCGCCGCGTATCAGAAAATCTGGACCGATGAGGGCTCGCCGCTGCGTAGTATCTCACAAGCGCAAGTGGAGCAATTGCAGGACCGTGTGAACACCGCAACCGGCGGCAAAGTCAGAATTGCGTTGGCCATGCGCTATGGCAACCCCGCAATTGGCGAGGCCCTGAATACACTGCGCAACGCAGGCCTGACACACCTATTAGTGTTACCGCTGTATCCGCAATACTCGGCTACGACAACGGCGTCGACAATAGACGCAGTGCATGCCGCGCTTACGTCCTGGCACGAAATTCCCGAATTACGAACAATCACGGACTATCACGAGGAGACGGGGTATATCGACGCTTTGGCCGCGTCCGTCCGTGAAGCACGGGGCAACCGCACGGCAGCCGAAAACGGAAAACTGCTCATCTCTTTCCACGGCATCCCCCAGGCGTATGTCGATGCAGGCGACAATTATGACCAACAATGCCGACAAACCGCGCGGTTACTGGTCAAGCGGCTGGGGTTATCCGAAAAGCAATGGCAACTTTCGTTCCAGTCCCGGCTCGGTGCCCGTCCTTGGTTACAACCATACACCGACATCACACTAAAAGAGTGGGCAGCTGATGGAATCAAAAACGTCGATGTGATCTGCCCTGGATTCGCCGCCGATTGCCTGGAAACGTTAGAAGAAATCAATATCGGTAATCGGACCACATTTTTACAGGCGGGCGGAGAAAACTTTCACTATATCTCGGCGTTGAACACCCGCGAGGACCATCTCGCGATGTTGCGTGACCTAGTGCTTAGGAACGTGAAAGATTGGCTTAATTGAATTGATGCGGACGCCGCTATGAAATCGTGGATCCACATCTGAACGAACGGCCCGCTCCTAACCAAAATAAGGCGAAACGTGCCAACTAATCTATCCTCCGCAAAGCCCGCGTCAGGCGACGGTTGCTTCATGAGCGTTCTATACGGAAAATTAGCGATCATCGATAATTGCTCGTTACACTTATGACAAGCTCCGGATGAAACTAGCCACTTACGCCCCGATCATGTTGCCTTTGCTGATCCTTGCACCGTTTAAGGCATATGCGACGGAACCGCAGGCCGCTCATACATGGCCGTCTATCAATGGCGGATGGCTAAGAGAATCACACCGCTGACCACCCGTATGGCGGCAATCCCGATGCGAGGGAACAACATGAACTGTAACGTGTAGCGGTGGAAGTTTATAAAGTCGGCGGTGCAGTACGAGACAGTCTGCTGGGGCGGGCAGTCAAGGACCGCGATTGGGTCGTCGTCGGTGCGACAGCCGCGGAATTGGAACGCGCAGGCTATCGCCGAACCGGCAAAGACTTTCCCGTGTTCCTACACCCTGAAACGCACGAAGAATATGCCCTCGCGCGTACCGAACGCAAGACCGGACCGGGCTATAAGGGTTTTGAAGTCTCCGCCTCCGCAGACGTTACCCTGGAAGAAGATCTACGTAGGCGCGATCTCACCATTAACGCGCTTGCGGAAAACTCCTCGGGTGAAATCATTGACCCATTTGGTGGGCGCCGCGACTTAGAGCTTGGGATTCTCCGACACATCTCTCCTGCTTTCGTCGAAGATCCGCTGCGCGTTTTAC
>CAZBOQ010000023.1:0-9435 GCA_964493555.1 uncultured Gammaproteobacteria bacterium
AGCGTAAAGATGTTGTTCTCGCCACGAAATTTGGCGGTTCGGCGAAATTACTCGAGACTGGCGAGCTGTGGGGACGGAGTGGCTTTGTCAATAAGTCCGTGGATGAAAGCCTTAAACGGTTACGCACCGATTGGATCGATCTGTATCAGATCCATTTCCCTGATCCCGACACACCCATAGAAGAAACTCTCGATGCCTTGCACACGTTGGTTGAACAGGGCAAGGTCCGGGCGATTGGCAGTTCCAATTTCGATCGGGCGATGATCGACGCCGCGGCTAGGAAAGCCGTAGCGGTCAACGTTACCGAATTCGTCACTGTGCAAAACGAGTGGAGCCTGTTGAACCGCACGATAGAGGAAGAGGTTGTGCCGGCATGTGTTGAACGCGGACTGGGTGTCATCCCTTTCTTTCCATTGGCGCTCGGGATGTTGACAGGGAAATATCGGCGCGGAAAGCCATTTGGCAAAGGTACGCGATTTGATTCACCGACTTTTGGTGGCATTGCGGCCCGGGTGGCGACTGACGAGAATTTCGCCAAAGTTGAAGCGCTAGAAGGAGTCGCTAAACAATGCGGAATGACCGTGCTGGAACTTGCGATCTCCTGGGTTGCTAGCCAAGCTTCGGTATCCTCAGTAATCACGGGTGCGACGACCCCAAAACAAGTCGTCACTAACGCAGCCGCAACCGACCGTCGGCTCTCGACGGATGAATTAGACGCTATCGACAACTGTGTGCTGCTAACCGGTTAGTCCGTCATGGGGGCAGCGCGAGGGTGACTGACAGTTGGACTCATTGGTCACGGCGCCATCGGTCGTGTAGTCGCCGAGGCGTTGCTGTGCGGTGAAGCCGGCAGTGCCGTTCTAACGGCAGTGCTGTGCCAGGATGTGTCGCGGCATTCAGGTGTCGCCGCCTACGACGAGCATGGCGTCTTGTTTACGGACGATCCCGCGGTCTTTTTTGCCTGTGCGCCGGCGGTGGTCGTCGAAGCCGCCGGACAGGCGGCTCTTCACGATTATGCAACTCGCCCGCTTCGTAGAGGACCGGAATTACTTGTCAGCAGCATCGGCGCATTCGCTGATGAGGCATACTTCAACGAAGTGTTAGAACATGCCGAACATTGTGAGGCTCGAATCGGGTTGGTTTCCGGTGCTTTGCCGGCGGTCGATTGGCTGAGCGCGGCAAACTTGCGCGGTGCGAAACGGGTTGCCATTGGCCAAAGTAAACCCGTCGAGTCGTGGCGAGGCACGCGAGCTGAAGAATTGATTGATCTTGACGCTTTGAGCGAGCTGTCCTGCTTTTTCGAAGGTAATGCGCGTGAGGCGGCCACGCAATTTCCTAATAGTAGCAACATCACGGCGATGCTTGCCCTTTGTACCGTAGGCATGGAAGACACACTGGTAAAACTCATGGCTGATCCCATAGAGGAACGAATGGCTACGCATATCGAATATGAAGGTGAAGCAGGCAGCTTGTGCATCGAATGGCGGGGTGTGCCGTCGGTGTTGAACCCGCGCACCAGTGCCGATGTACCGTTGACCATCGTACGAATGCTGCGTGATCGCGCAAGTAATATCTCTTACGGCGCTTGAGGTTTGTGATTTTCTGAGGGATTAAGGGTTCCCCAATTCTGCGATAGCTTCATGTACCGCCAAAACACGGCCGAACAGTTCGCGAATAATGTTTAGGGTGTTTTCGTGCAATCGTGGGTCGAATGCCGCGGTGCCATCGGTGGTAAAAGCCACCCTGTAGTCATGTTCGAAGGCGCTGCGCGCCGTCGATTCGCAGCAACAGTTACTAGTGACGCCAGTGATCAGCACCGTATCAATGCCGAGATTGCGGAGTAGGGTGTCGAGATCGGTCCGGTGGAAAGCATCGTATTTATGCTTGACGATCCGGTATTCGCTGGCAAGCGGCGTTTTGAGGTCAGTAAACAGGTCGAAGCTGTGGGTGCCTTTGAACAGCACTTCCTTTTCGCGGAGTGGCGGGTATTTTTCGAGCATCAAACCGCCGAACGGTGCAGTGCTGTCCAGTTGGATCCAAACAATCGGCATGTCGAGTTGTCGGCAATGGGTGATCAAGGCATTGATTTCAGAAATGATCTGGCGGCCTGCTGCAACTTCAAGCATCGCTCCCGGTTCGAGGAAACCATTTTGCATATCCACAATGAGTAGCGCTGCACTGTCGCGTTGTAATTGGAAAAACTCATTTCCGACGCGGGTGGTTTCTCGTGCTGTGCCCATGCTAACGTCTGACACTATCGCAAGGAGTCGGGTAAACGAGCGGCATAGTCCCCGTTGTCAACACGCAAAGCTGGGGCAACCATGATTTTGTTGTTTGTAGAAGCAAAAGGACGGATGTAGCGGAATACGTCCTCCTCTTTTTCTGCTTCGAATGCGGCAATCCCCCAATGAGAGGAAGAAACTCCTTCGAAGATGAGTTTCACTCCGTCCGGAGCGGGCTGCCCGGAATGAGTGACGGTCGACTTGGTCACGTCGCCGATTTGGTCTGGTAGTATTTCGAAATAACAGATGAATAGCATGATGAGTGTCCTCGGTTATCCATGAACAGGAGGCGTAACCAGGTTATCGATTTAGGTCTAGTCGATATTTGCGGTTACACAACGGTAGCATTTACCAGATTATGAGCGGATGTGGCCGCCGTGTCTGCATTGTTGGTGATGTTGGCAAATTAATGCGAGATTGCGGTGTTGGAAGGCTACCGGACGAACATGATCCCAGCAGTGGAGGAGTTGCTAGTTTCTATCGCTGTCTCGCTTGACACGGCCTCAACCGAGCGTAACATCCGACGGCGTTTTAGAACCTTATTCACGCGTTGATACATACCTCGATGGTCCGCTTACCCTTTGGTCTAAAGTTAACCAAAAACAATGGATTAATACTGATTTAATGCGTGATTTCTGGGTCGTTAATTAAGTCGGAGTGTGGCAGGCCGCTACCTGTTGTAGCTTTGGGCGGATTGTTAACGTACAGCTAGCGGCGGCATATTGTGTGGTCGCCCCCGCCCCGCGCTCGGGGGAGCGATAGAGACTTGGGGGTAATTAGATGAATATCATTCTGGGCGTGTTCGTACTAGTGGGCGGGATCGGCGTCTTTGCTTATCACCGGACACCTTTGTGGATGTGGACGGCCGTGACCTTAATGAGTTTGGTGCTGGTTACTGCGGCCAGCAATTCTTCGTTTAATGCGCTCTTGCTCATTGGTTGGCTCGTCTGGGTTGTGATGATGATGGCCAACTTTACGGTGTTGCGCCAACGGATGTTTAGTAGGCCGATGCTTAAGCTGTTTCGTAAACTGCTCCCGAAAGTATCGCAGACTGAGCAAGAAGCTTTGGAAGCCGGGACCGTTTGGTGGGATGCCGAATTGTTCTCTGGCAAACCGAATTGGGACCGTCTGTTGAGGCTGCCGCCACCACGTCTGTCGCCCGATGAGCAGGCGTTTGTTGACGGCCCCGTCGAAGGGCTTTGCGTGATGGTCGATGACTGGCAGATTAGCCAGGATTTGAAATTACCGGACTCGATGTGGGATTTTTTAAAGAGTAAGGGCTTTCTCGGGATGATCATTCCCAAACGATATGGGGGGCTGGGATTTTCGGCGCTGGGGCATTCCGCGGTTATCACCAAGCTGGCTACCCGCTCCAGTAATGTTGCCGTGAGCGTTATGGTCCCGAATTCGCTGGGCCCGGCTGAGCTGTTACTACGTTACGGTACTGACGAACAGCGTGATCATTACTTGCCGCGGCTAGCTCGGGGTGAGGAGATCCCCTGCTTCGCGCTAACAAATCCGTATGCGGGCTCAGATGCTGCTGCCGTTCCCGACCGCGGTGTCGTTTGTTACGGCAGGCATAAGGGGAAGAAAGTCTTAGGTATGAGGGTGACTTGGGAAAAACGCTACATAACCTTGGGGCCAGTGGCGACCTTGTTGGGATTGGCGTTTCGATTGGAAGATCCCGACGGGCTACTAGAGAGCAGCGGCGAAGAGGGAATTACGCTGGCTTTGATACCCACCGCTCACAAGGGCGTGGAGATCGGTCGACGGCACTATCCCGCTGGTCAAGCATTCCAGAATGGGCCAAATTCTGGCAAAGATGTCTTTATCCCCATGGACTGGATTATCGGTGGACAAGAGCGCTGTGGTCAGGGATGGCGTATGCTGATGAACTGTCTCGCTGCTGGCCGTTCGATCTCGCTACCGGGTGGCAGCACGGGTGGATTGAAGTTCTGTACCCGAGTCACTGGTGCCTATGCACGTGTGCGTAAGCAGTTCAACATCGCCATCGGCAAGATGGAGGGAGTGGAGGAAGCGCTGGCGCGGATCGCAGGGAATACGTATGCGATCGATGCGGCCCGCCTGTTGACCGCTACCGCCCTCGATCAAGGTGAGGAGCCGTCCGTGCTTTCCGCGTTGCTCAAATACCAGGCCACGGAGCGTATGCGCTTGGGCATCAACGACGCGATGGATGTTCACGGTGGGCGCGGCATTTGCCACGGACCGAACAATTATCTGTTCAATGCCTATCAGGCAGCCCCGGTCTCGCTCACCGTTGAAGGTGCAAACATTCTGACCCGCAGTCTCATAGTGTTTGGCCAAGGTGCGGTACGTTGTCACCCATGGTTGTACAAAGAAATTCAAGCTGCCCAAATGGAAGACGCGGAAGCGGCATTGCGAGAATTCGACCAAGCCTTATGCGGCCACATTGGGTTTGCCTTGTCGAATGCTTGGCGGGCATTTTTTCAGAATCTAACCGGTGGACGCCTTACTGGACGGCCGCGTGTTGGTTACGCAAGTCATTGGTACAGCCAGCTAGAACGGACCAGTGTGTCTTTTGCGTTGGTTGCCGACTTTACCTTGATGCTGGTCGGTGGCGAACTCAAGCGCCGAGAGAGTCTCTCGGGCCGTTTTGCCGATGTGCTCGGTGAAATGTATCTGGTGACTGCCGCACTGAAGCATTTCGAAGACGAAGGCCGCCCTGCCGCGGACCGTCCGCTGCTTGATTACGTTTGTGCCAATGCGCTGTATAACGCGGAACAGCAACTGGCTGGGATCTTGGCAAACTTTCCGTCAAGGATGGCGGCTTGGAAACTTAAACTTATTTTGTTTCCCTGGGGTATGCGCCGGCTTCCGGCTTCGGACAGCCTGGGCCATGAGGTTGCTGCTCTGATGTTGCAACCGTCGGATGCGCGCGATCGGCTGACGGCCGGGATGTACGTGAATACCGATCCCGACGACGTTACTGGTTGTTTGGAACACGCCCTGGCATTGGTTGTAGAGGGTGATGAAATAGAGCGCAAAATTCGCAGCGCGCAGCGCGATGGTCGCGTGACCGCAGCCGAGCGCTGGAGCTCGATCAAGGAGGCGAAGGAACTCGATATCATCGGGGCGCGAGAGGTTGCGCTATTAAAGGCTACCGATGCTGCCGTTCGTCGCGTTATTGATGTGGATGATTTTGATCCCGCCGCGTTAGGCGCCGGCGATGTTGGGGTTGCGCCTGGAATCGGTAACGCTGCGTAACGCGTTCCACCGTTTCTGCAACAATGAAAGAGTTAACGATGCGATAACATCGGCATCAGCGGTCGGAGAAGTTGATGGTCGGTAATGATGTCCAGCTTATAAACCTGGCTCCGACGTATGATGGGTTCAGCAATGTAAATTCCTCGGCGACTTGGGGTCAGGGTCGTCCAGCTTGACAGTCCTACGTTATAATCTCGTTAGCGCACGTGCTTTGCGTGTAATCCAGAGGTGCCCCACGGTGAGTGATAAAATCAACGATGCAGCATTGGATGTTCTGTTTCGCGAAGCCCGTTCGCAGAACAAGTGGCAAGATATTCCGGTCAGTGATGCTCAACTCCGCGAGATTTACGAGATTATGAAATGGGGTGCGACGAGCAGTAATAGTTGTCCAGCGCGCATGGTTTTTTGCCGTAGCGAAGACGCGAAGTTACGGTTAGCCGGCATTGCGTCAGACGTAAATGAGTCGAAGATCAGGAATGCACCGGTAGTTGCGATCGTTGCCTATGATTCTGAGTTTCACGAGTATATGCATACGTTGATGCCGGTAAAACCTCATTTCAAAGATTTGTACTCAGGGAACGAACAGTTACGGGAAATTACCGCGTTTCGTAATGGGACTTTGCAAGGCGCTTATCTGCTGATGGCAATACGTGCGATCGGACTGGATGCGGGGCCGATGTCGGGTTTTGACAACGGAGCATGCGATCAAGAGTTCTTTCCGGACGGTCGTTTCAAGTCGAATTTTCTCTGCTGCATTGGATACGGCGATCCCGAAGGGGTGTTCCCGCGCCAATATCGGTTTCCATTCGATGATGTGTGTACGCTGATCTAACTGGAGGGAGTGGCAATGCGACTGTTCTCCCATAAATCCCGTTCTTCGACGGCGGGTCCGTATCCACTTAACCGGTTGGCACGGACCGAACAAGTGCCGAAAATACCAACAGGTTTGGTACGCGAATCATTGAAATATATAAATAGCGAAAATCAGTTCTCGCTGAGCAATGCCATGCCGGACTACGCGGCAGCTTTTGATCTGTTGCGCGCCGGAACGGTGTTTCCCGATAAAGCGCCTATTCCAGAGGATTTGGATGAGCGTGTTAAGAACATCAAGGGTGGCTGTTACTTTCTCAACGCTAGTCAGGTAGGGGTATGCGCTATTGGACCCGAAGCGATATTGGCAGAACCGATCCGCACAAAATTTGTCAGCGGAGGTGAACACGGACGTAACGAAGGGGCAAAAGACAATGCGCTATTTGCCGGTGGAATGTCTGCCGACCGCGATGCGGCAGGCGACCCGCAAGAACTGAAACCGTTAGAGCATTCGCATGCCGTTGTCATTCTTACCGAATATACAAGGGATCCAAAGCCCGGCGAACCCGGATACGAGTGGATTTCAGGAACGCAACCGCAACGCGCGGCGCTTCGCTCAGCTGAGGTCGCAGTTTGTATTGCAAGTTATATCCGGATCCTGGGTTACGAAGCATGCGCACACACGGCAAGCTCCTCCGATTTAAACTTTGATGTCTTATTGCTTTCTGCAGGCCTTGCTGAAGTAAGCGGGACTAACGGCCGGAATGTTCTCTCTAATCCCTATTTAGGTGAACGTTTCGGTGTGGCGGTGGTTTCCACAAATCTTGCGCTGCGGATCGACAAACCTCTTGCGAAACGGGGTTTTGTGGAGAAGTTTAGGGATCATGGTCCTGGCTGGTTTCTAGGGTCTGATGGTGCGGAACCGGGGTGGAAGGCGTTGACTGGCGAGAATCGTCCGCTCTATTTGGGAAAATATCCGATGGAGAGGATCAAACGGGCGCAGCGCCCCACGACGGTTGTGGATGAGGACCAGATCCCGCGCATGCCCAAGCGATCCAACTTCTTTCATCGAGCCGCACACGGTGACTTGGGTAAAAAACCTGCTGAAGAAATGAAAAACATGAACTTTTCAGCGAAGGAACCATTTGGCATGTCGTTGATGGCGCAGCTTCCCAGTATGGTGAGACTGCAGGGGGGTAAAGAGGCGGATAGTATCGCGACCGGTACCGACGATCCAAAGAAAAACGCGGATGCGGTCAAAGCGCTTTGTTATTACATGGGTGGTGATTTGGTCGGAGTCGGCCCCGCCAAACCGTATACGTGGTACTCCCACGATCACGATGGGTCGGTGATTGAGCCTTATCATAAAAACGCAGTCGTCATTTTAACTGATCAAGGTTATGAGACGATGGAGGGTAGCAGCGGTGACGATTGGATTAGTGGATCGCAGAGCATGCGTGCGTATCTACGTGGAGCGTTGATGTCCGGCGTGGTCGCCGAGCACATTCGCCGTTTGGGCTACTCGGCCCGCACGCACACCGTAGTTGATGAGGACGTCTTGCATATCCCGATCATCCTCGAGGCTGGCCTGGGCGAGATGAGCCGCATTGGTGAATTGGTGTTGAATCCGTTTGTCGGGCCCCGATTTAAATCGGTAGTCATAACCACTGACATGCCATTAGCCGCCGATGCGCCGATTGATTTCGGTCTTCAGGATTTTTGCAGTAAATGCGTTAAATGTGCGCGTGAATGCCCGCCGCAGGCTATCCCGTACGGCGAGAAGCTGATGTTCAATGGATACGAGTCCTGGAAACAGGATCCCATGAAATGCGCCAAATATCGCATTACCAACGGCGCTGGGGCGGTGTGTGGACGTTGTATGAAGACCTGTCCATACAACTTCGAGGGCGTACTCGCGGAGCGGCCATTTCTCTGGGCTGCAATCCATTTACCTTTTACGCGGAGATGGCTTGCAAAACTGGACGATAAAGTCGGTAACGGTCGACTTAATCCGATAAAGAAATGGTGGTTTGATCTGGAGATCATGGGCGGTAAGGTTGGCCCGGCGAAACGGATAAATGCGCGTGAACTCAATCTCGCGCGTAAGACTACTAGTGACAATCAGGACATTGCGGTTTTTCCAATCAGCCTCATTCCGCCGCCCGGAGAGACTGGTACGTTCCCGGTGACTCGCGAGCAGGGCCGCAAGGCACGCGAGGAGATTGAGGCGACCGAAACGCCAGTGGAGGCGAGGCGGCGGCTGGGCTGGTAGTCAGCGACGGAGTTTGAATCGATATTGTGCTCCGACAACCCGTCGGCGGTGGGATCTGGATTGCCCAAACATTGGTGTCGGAGTGCTTGTTGCAACCTAACGGCTCGCAATGAAGACTATTTACTGTTTTTAGGCGGGGATACTGTTCGTTGTCGCGATTACAGACGGTGGTTCACCTCACCGTCGAGGAAAGGGTTCGGGTGTGGGTCACAGCTAGCCCAAGGCTAGATTGTCATACAAACGTAGTGATCTTAGTGACATCTCAGCCGCTGCGTTTATCTTTAACCACCATTGCGTATGCCGAATGGTTGTGTATCGACTCGAAATTTTCGGATTCGACTGTATAAGAAAGTATCCGGCGATCGGCGTTTAACTGCAATGCGATATCGCGGACGATGTCTTCGACGAACTTTGGATTATCGTAGGCGCGCTCGGTGACGTGCTTTTCATCCGGACGTTTCAGAAGCCCATAAAGCTCGCAGGAAGCTACTTGTTCGACGACGTCGATGATCTCCTCGATCCAGACAAAACCTCCAAGTTCAACAGATACCGTGACGTGCGAACGTTGATTGTGGGCGCCATAGTCGGAAATGTCTTTCGAGCAAGGGCATAAGGTTGTTACCGGTACCAAAACGCTGACATTTACATTGGGTTCAATGTCTCCATCAGCGATCTCGCCGTTGAATGTCACTTCGTAATCCATCAGGCTCGCCACCTTGGAGACCGGTGCCGTCTTGGTGACGAAGTATGGAAATGTCATCTCGACTCGCCCCGTCTGGGCGTCGAGCGTCTGTACCGTTTCAGCAAGTATGCGTTTAAATGAGG
>CAZBOQ010000024.1:0-17849 GCA_964493555.1 uncultured Gammaproteobacteria bacterium
GGAGCGGACCGCCGCAATGGGGTGTCAGTTAGTGTACGGCTCCACGGCGAACCTGTTCATCGATCGGCATGGCGACTACATCGGTTACGGTCCGGAGGCACCAGAGCTGGTAGGCATCCCAGATCCTGAAACCTTTTGTCAGCTACCGTGGGACAAGCGTGTAGCGCGCGTTTTTTGCACCTGTTTTCGCAATCGCGAGGAACGAGAGAATCCCGGCGCGCATCTAACATCGGACTGCCGAGGTAACCTGCGCATTATCCGCGAACAGTTCAAGGAAAAACACGGCGGCCTGCATCTACGCGCCGGCATGGAACCGGAGATGATGTGGCTGAAACGCGGCGATGACGGCCAGCCGGATGGTGGTTTTTCGGAACCCTACTGTTATCACATCGATCAATTCGAATCACTACGACCGGTATTCATGAAAGTCATCGAATACGCCCGCGCCATGGGCTTCGATATGATCCAGGGCGATCACGAAGATGCGCCCGGGCAGTTGGAACTCAACTGGCAGTTTGACGACTGCCTTCGTACTTGTGACCGGCTCTCCACCTATAGACAAATCTGTGCACAAGTCGCCAGAGAGAACAACCTGATCGCCTGTTTCATGACCAAGCCGTTCATGGGCGTATCGGCCAACGGTTGCCACACCAATATGTCGTTATGGACCGGCGGTAAAGAGAAAATAAACAAGCTCGGGCACAAAACCCTGCCCGGTATGGACGGCAACTTTTCATACCTTACCGGCGGCGAGAACAAATTCATGCCGGAGGGCGACGATCCTCAAATACCGGGGCAGATTGGCTTATATGCGGTCGCCGGGGTGATGGAACATCTGGACGCTCTGACGGCACTCGGTTGCTCCACGGTCAATTCTTATCGCCGCTTATGGGACACGGGCTTTTGGGCACCTGTCTATAAGGACTGGGGTTATCAAAACCGGACGACCGCACTCAGAATATCGGCCCCAGGGCGTTTTGAATACCGCGCCGTAGACTCAACTGTCAATCCCTACCTGCTGTGCGCCGGGTTGCTAAAGTCCTTCGACGACGGCATTGATCGAAAGCTCGATCCGGGCAAACCTGAACTTCGCAATATCTACGACGCGATGGAAGCCGGCAAGGTTGTGCAGAAACTACCCATGTCGCTTGGCGAGGCAATCGAATGCTTCAAACAGGACGACATCATGAAAGAAGCTTTGCCCGACGAGATGAGCAAGGTCTTCATTCATTACAAAGAGGACGAATGGGCGAAGTTCATGGCTACAGTAACCCAATGGGATATCGATACTTATATGGATTGCTTACCGTGAAAAACAGTGGAGAGACAATATGTGTGGCATAGCAGGTGTAATCCTCAAAGGGACTAAATCCAACGTGGGCGGAGAATTGACGGCGATGTTGCAGTCGATGAAACATCGCGGGCCTGACTCTACCGGTTTCGCGCTTTACCATCAGGACGTCGACGAACATCAATACATCATGCGCTTTAAGGTGGCCGAACAAGAAGACTTGGACTCGGGCTTCGATATCCATGAAACCATCAATCAGCGCAAAGCCGTCGTGGACCAGCGTTTACAAGAACTCGGCACGGAGATCCTAGTCAAGGAAGATGCCACCGAATACGCCCAACGCTACACTTTCATTTTTGACGGCGAGCTTAAGCGATTGATCGATTACATCGAAGATATCGATGACGTCGAGATCCTCTCGGTCGGCAAAGCGCTGGAGTTGGTCAAAGATCTAGGCGATGCCACTGAAGTTTCCAGCCAATACGGGATCGGATCATTCCTGGGGACCCACGCGATCGGCCACACCCGCATGGCGACCGAATCCGACGTCGACATACGCTCAGCGCATCCCTATTGGGCATACCCGTTCAGTGACGTTTCGCTGGTACATAACGGCCAATTGACTAACTATTGGAGCAAACGTCGGGAATTAGAACGGCGCGGTCATCGCTTTATGTCCAACTGCGATTCGGAACTGATTGCCGTCTACATCGCCGATCGAATAGACCTCGGCGACACGCTGGAAAACGCTATGAAACAGTCGATAGACGAACTAGACGGTGTTTTCACATACGTCGTCGCGACACGCGACGCGCTCGGTATGGCGAAAGACGTGATGGCGGCAAAACCGATGGTGTTGTACGAGGCTCATGATCTGATCGTGCTTGCCTCTGAAGAAGTCGCGATCCGCAGTATTTTTCCACATGAAATAGATACATATGATCCCTACGACGGGGAGGTACGAGTATGGCAAACCTAAGCACAGAGCAACGCTCTCAAGAAATGGGAATGCACAGCGAGCAGCTCGCTGGGCGCACGCAGCAGACGTTCTTCTCGGCGGAAGAGGGTGAACGGTTTTTGTACCCCGGATCAGACGACGTCGACTTCGACAAGCGTGTGGAGTTCGACGCGCAGGAAATGGAGATAAACGCAGTCAATTTGAAAATACGTCAGCTAATGCAGGAAGGCTATGGCCACATAGTAGTAAAAAATCCCAACGCCAAACATTCGCTGGGCGTTGGGATTTTGAATCGTCTGAAACTCGATTTCGAAGGCAGCCTAGGCTACTTCGGCTGTGGGCTAATCGACGGACCGAATGTGCGTATTTCAGGGCGCGTGGGATGGTCGTGCGCCGAGAACATGATGGCGGGGACCCTTGTAGTGGAGAAGAACGCCGGTTCGACCTTCGGCGCGGCGATCCGTGGCGGCGACCTGATCTGCAAGGGAGATGTAGGTTCGCGCACGGGCATCGATCAAAAGGGCGGCACCATAATTGTGGGTGGCCGCGCCGGTGCTTTCTCTGGCTTCATGATGCAACGTGGCCGGATGATCATACTCGGCAACGCGGGCAAGAACCTCGGTGACTCCATGTACGACGGCACGATCTATGTGGGCGGAAAGATAGAAAGCCTCGGCGTTGACGCGATCGAGGGCGAAATGAACGAGTTCGACCAACGATGGATTACCCGCAAACTCGGACTATTCGGATTGGAAACCCCTGATGGGACCGAAAATCTCACCAAGATCGTCGCTGGAAAACAGCTTTGGAACTACGACAACCTGGAACCCAGCGAAAAGAAGCTAGTGTTGTGAGCCGAGCCGATCATTCGGACAAGAGACCAGTACCCAACGCACCGCGTACGAGCGGCCTCAATGAAACTGGATCACATTTAACAGGAGACAAACATGGCAGCCAACATGCCTGAACCAACCGAAACTCAAGCATCCGAGTTGGAAAGCAAAAAGCACCGTTTGGGGCAGAGTACGCTATTCACCCCCGAGGTCATCAATGACATCCATATCAAGTCCGACCTAGGGCGATACCGGATGCGCGGTTTCTCCATGTTCAAACCGATCCCAACCTGGGACGACCTGACATTTCTGCCCGGCACGCTCACCCGCTTCGTGATCGAAGGCTACCGGGAGAAGTGCCTGACCAAGACTGTACTCGGACCGCGCGCCAAGCGGCCGCTGGAACTCGACATCCCCGTCTACATCACCGGTATGAGCTTCGGTGCCTTGAGCTACGAAGCTAAGACTGCGTTGGCTCGCGGCGCGACCATGGCCGGCACCGCAACCTGTTCCGGCGAAGGCGGCATGATCCCTGATGAGCGGCGCTATTCATCGAAATGGTATTACCAATGCATTCAATCGCGCTATGGATTCAATCCACATCATCTGCGCCTCGCCGACGCAGTTGAATTTTTCATCGGTCAAGGCTGTAAAGTGGGCCTTGGTGGTCATTTAATGGGACAGAAAGTCACCGACCAGGTCGCGGAAATGCGGTCGCTGCCCGCCGGGATCGATCAACGATCACCGGCCCGTCATCCCGATTGGCTAGGACCTGATGACCTCGCACTAAAAATTCAAGAAATCCGCGAAGCCACTAATTGGGAGATCCCGGTACAGCTAAAACTCGGTGCGGCGCGCGTCTACGACGATGTGCGCATGGCGGCGAAAACCGATCCGGATATGATCTACATGGACGGTATGGAGGGTGGCACCGGTGCTGGTCCACACCTAGCAGCCGAGGAAACCGGTGTTCCCGGGATCGCGGCGATCCGACAGGCCCGCAAAGCACTGGACGACGTGGGCAAGAGTGGTGAAGTGTCGCTGATCTACGCTGGCGGCATACGTAACGGCGGCGACGTCGCCAAGGCACTGGCATTAGGAGCTGATGCGGTCGCAATCGGCCATTCCTCACTAATGGCCTTGAACTGCAATAGAGACATACCAGAGGCAGATTTCGAGAATGAGATCGGTGTCCCCGCCGGATACTGCTACCACTGTCATACTGGTCGCTGCCCCGTAGGCGTTGCAACTCAGGATCCGGAACTGCGCAAGCGTTTGGATCCCGACAAAGCAGCTGAGCGTGTTTACAACTTCCTACATACGCTCACCATTGAGTGTCAGATGCTCGCCCGTGCCTGCGGCAAGACTAATGTGCACTCACTAGAACCGGAAGACCTTGCAGCGTTAACTATGGAAGCATCGGCGATGGCAATGGTGCCGCTGGCGGGCACGCAGTATACGGTGGGGCAGCCAGATATGACGCGCTATTAATAAAAACAGGAACGACTATGACTACTAAAGACGTCGATCATTTTATAAACACCGATGGGCTCGATGATGAGCGCGAGAGAATTATTGGTCAACATATTGGTTACCGGTATGACGTTAATCTGGTACCCGATTACGAGCGGCTGACACCGTTCTTGGAGAAATACATCGAAGTGATGGGCTGGCCCGACCTTAATTGGCTGGAGGATGTCCACATGGGTTATGAGGAGGGGAAGCCCGCCGTGTTCGACCGCAATATTAACGGCTGGGTTGGTGTCCCCGAAAACATCTCGCTGCCCGACAACCAGCAGGATCGCGACATGCTGGCGCGCGAACTGCTGATCAAGTTCCAAATGTCCGAGGGGCATCCGATGGTGGCGCTGAAAGAAGCCTACGCTAAATTCTAATTTCAAAACGCATCAGCGATGCCACTTGGGCTATTAAAATACGGATTCTCCCGGCGTTATCCCGCTAATCCGCTGTACAAAAAGCCGGCATCGCTTAAGTCCAGTTACGATGTCGTTATCATTGGCGCAGGTGGTCACGGCTTAGCGACCGCCTATTACCTTGCGAAGGATCACGGCATCACCAACATCGCCGTACTGGACAAGGGCTATCTCGCCGGCGGCAACACGGCACGCAACACGGCCATCATTCGTTCCAACTACTTAACGCCCGAGGGTGTGAAATTCTACGACGAGTCGGTTCGCCTATATCAAACTTTGAGCAACGATCTGGACTTCAACATTATGTATTCGGAACGTGGCCATCTGACGCTCGCCCATACCGATGCGGCGTTGCGCACCGCGCGCTGGCGCGCAGAGGTCAACAAACATTTGGGCGTAGACTCGGAGTTGATTTACCCAGATGAAATAGCGAGGCTTTGTCCTGAGCTAAATCTCAGCCACGATACACGCTACCCTATTGTTGGAGCGCTTTATCATGCGCCGGGCGCTATCGCGAGGCATGATGCGGTCGCCTGGGCGTACGCCCGCGCGGCTGCCAGCCTAGGCGTTGAAATACACACACACACCGAAGTGACCGACATCGCGGTTAAAAACGGCCGAGCGATCGGCGTCGAAACAGATACGGGGATCGTCAACTGCGCACACGTACTGCAGGCAGTTGCGGGAATGAGCTCGGTGGTGGCGAAAATGGCCGGACTCCAATTACCGATCCAAACGTACCCGCTACAAGCGTGTGTTACCGAGCCCGTGAAACCGTTTCTCGATCCAATCATTGTTTCCGGCTCACTACACGTTTACGTATCGCAGTCGGATCGGGGCGAACTCGTAATGGGTGGCTCGGTGGACCCCTACCCGCTTTACTCGACACGGTCGACGCTGGAGTTCAAGGAAGAATTGATGATGCACATGCTTGAGCTCTTTCCATTCATCGGCGGTTTGCGCGTATTGCGTCAATGGGCCGGTATCGCCGACATGACCCCTGATTTCAGCCCGGTCATGGGGACCACACCTGTGGAGAACTACTACATAGACGCCGGCTGGGGCACTTGGGGTTTCAAAGCAACACCGGTGTGCGGTAAGCGCATGGCTGAGACCATCGTCACAGGTCAAGTTCCAGAGATCCTCAGTCCTTTTGCACTGGAGCGATTCGACCGTTTCGAACAGATCGGCGAGCGAGGCGCGGCTTCGGTCGGTCACTAGACAATGAAGATCCTGAACTGTCCGCTGAATGGCCCACGCAATATCTCGGAGTTTGCTTTCGGTGGCGAAGTAGTAGAGATGCCGGCCACCGACGCTGACGTACGTGAATGGGCCGACTATGTATTTAGCGAAAGCAACACCAAGGGGCTGGTACACGAATGGTGGATGCACGTGCCCAGCACATTTTGGTTCATTGCCGAACGCAACACAGAAACCAACGAAATCATCAGAACCTATACAAGCGATGAGTTGTACGTAAAGCGGGCCGCGGCAAGCACTGATGAATAATTTGGCCCCGTATCGACTACCTGCACCGGTAGGTCTTTACTTGGATCGCACTCGGCCCGTTTCGCTCAATTTCGAAGGGAAGACCTACCACGCATATGCGGGCGACACCATCGCCAGTGCGTTGCTTGCCCACGGTGTGAAGACCCATTCACGCTCGTTCAAATACCACCGGCCGCGTGGTCCGCTGACCATGGCGGGCGACGACGCCGGTGCGTTCGTCCAATTCCCGGATGTTCCAAACGTTCGAGGTGATGTCACCGCAGTGCCGGAAGGGGTGAACGTCACTGGCCAAAACTACTGGGGATCGCTTAAGCGTGACCGGTTGAATCTTTTAGAGTTACTGGCCGGATTCTTACCCGTGGGCTTTTATTACCGTGCCTTCTACAAACCCAAGGGAGCGTGGCGCCGTTGGGAAACCCTGATCCGGCATCTCGCCGGGCTCGGTAAGGCAAATCCGACAGCCCAGCCGACATACTTCGATAAGCAGTATCGCTTCGCGGACGTTGCGGTGATCGGTGGCGGGGCTGCCGGGATGGAAGCCGCGCTGGCCGCTGCCGATGCTGGTGCGGAGACACTCCTCGTCGACGATCAGCCGATGCTGGGTGGTGCCCTAAACTACGCGCGCCTAGACGGTGACGGCAATCGCGCACAGGAACTCCGCGAAGCCTTACTGTCACGCCTTGAAAAGCATCCGCGCATCGAAGTATTCAGCAATGCAAAGTGCACGGGCTGGTTCGAACAGCACTGGCTTGCAATTGCGCTTACCAACCGTTTGGTCAAACTGCGTGCTAAAGCAGTCGTTATCGCAACCGGCTCTCTGGCGCAACCGATGGTATTTCGGAATAACGACTTACCGGGAATAATGCTCGGCAGCGCGGCGCAACGTTTGATCCACCTTTACGGCGTTCGTCCGGGAGCGCGAGCTGTCGTCGCCACCGCCAATGACGATGGTTACGGCGTCGCGTTGGATCTGACTGATTGCGGCACTGAAGTCGGTGCGATTGTCGACTTACGCCATGCGCCGACGCGCGGACCCCTGGCAACGGCGACACAGACCCGTGGGATACCAACTTTTACCGGCCACACCATTGTCGAGGCTACCGGCAAACAAGGCGTTCACGCGGCTCGCCTTGCACGCCTCGAGCCCACCGGTCAGGCCCAACCGTTCAGTGTCGAAATCGCCTGCGATTGTATTTGCATTGCGGTTGGATATTCGCCCGCTGCACAACTGGTTTGTCAGACCGGCGGTACACTCGTCTACGACGACCACACGGCCATGCTCCGCATCGAAATGTTGGCAGGGGCTGGTGCGATTCCCGCAGGCTCTGTAAACAACCGTTTCAAAATCGAAGCAGTTCTGGCCGACGGCCGATCTGCTGGTAGTGCGGCGGCACAACACGCAGGCTACGACGTTTCCGTCCGACAATCCCCGCAAGACGCAAGCGCTGCCGAGCAAAACCATAACTGGCCGATCTTTCCCCACTCACAGGGCAAGGATTTTGTCGATCTGGACGAAGACCTGACAGTACAGGACATCATCAACGCCGTTGCAGACGGTTTTGAAGATCTCGAGTTAGTAAAACGTTATTCCACCGCTGTCATGGGGCCTTCCCAGGGCAGGCACTCGGCATTGAACACATTGCGCATTGCCAGCCACGCGTCGAACCGTGTCACCAACGGCGTGAAGGTGACAACGCAACGCCCACCGTTCTCACCTGAACCGGTAGCTCTTTTAGCGGGGCGAAGTTTTCAACCGGTGCGGCGCACCGCTATACACCATCGCCATGTTGAGACCGGCGCACAGATGATGCCGGCGGGAACGTGGCTTCGCCCGGCCTACTACGGCACGCCGGATGATCGCGAAGCTTGCATCGTTAGGGAAGTCCACTCGGTGCGAAACAATGTCGCCGTGATCGACGTGTCGACCTTGGGCAAACTCGAGATCCGCGGTCCTGATTCGGCCGATTTTTTGGAGCGAGTCTACACCTTTCGCTATTCACAACAGCCGTTGGGCCGGTTGCGCTACGTGCTGATGACCGATAACACTGGGGCAATCATAGATGACGGCGTCGCCTGCAGACTCAGCGAACACCACTACTACGTTACCGCCACCACGGGCGGTGTGGAAAACGTCTACCGCAACATGCTGCGTGCAAATTCGGAATGGCGTTTGGACGTCGACATCACCAATGTCACGGTGGCCTTTTGCGGTGCCAATGTTGCGGGCCCAAACGCCAGATCGGCCATTGAATCGCTAGTGGACGACATCGATTTATCGGCACAGGCGTTTCCTTACCTCGGTGTGCGCGACGGGCATGTCGCCGGAATACCTGCACGCCTCATGCGGGTCGGGTTTGTCGGTGAATTAGGTTACGAAATCCACGTGCCCTCAGGCCACGGTGAGGCATTATGGGATGCGTTGCTAGAAGCGGGTCGTGAGTTCGATATGCTGCCCTTCGGCGTCGAAGCCCAGCGCCGCCTACGCCTGGAGAAAGGTCACATTATCGTTGGACAGGACACCGATGGGTTGAGCATACCCCAGGAGGCGAACATGGCCTGGGCGATCGCTGAAAAACCGTTCTTTACGGGCCATCGCGCCATCGAAGCACGGACAGCACGGCCATTGTCGCGGCAATTGGTTGGCTTCACCTTGCCGCCTGGCTCTCGCCTGCCCGATGAATGCAATCTGACGCTCGCTGCGGGCGGGATAGCCGGCCGGGTAACTTCAATTGCAAACTCAGCCACCTGTGGTCAACCTATAGGGCTGGCCTACGTGCATCCGCACATGGCAAGCACAGGCGATCAATTCGACATAAAGCTTTCGGACGGACAGCGTGTCTGTGCTGAAGTCGTTGACCCGCCGTTCTACGATCCCGATAACGAACGGCAGATGTTGTAAGCATGCGGCCTCAATCGCTCAAACATCGAAGTCCGGTGTACCGCAAACTGCAGAACCTTGGTGCAGAATTTGTCGAAGTTAACGGATATGCTGTCGCAGCAGCAATAAACGACACCAAGATGGAGGCTGCGGCGAGTGAAGCGCTGTCACTCTGCGATCTTTCCGGTCTCTCCCGGTTGGGTCTCAAAGGCCCTGGCACATGCCGATGGCTGTCGACGCAACGGATCACCATCCCGGTGCAAAGCAACCAAGCCGCATCCCAGGAAGACAATACATTGCTGGTCCGGCTCGGCGCCGAAGAGGTCCTAATACTGAGCGACCTCGAGACCCGAAGCCGGCGTATCGAAACACTGGTCGAGACTCACCAAAACGGCGGCGATCTACCTATTTCGCCACGCGGGTTCATTGTGCCCCGCCAAGACAGTCATATCTGGTTTCGATTGTCAGGGCGTAAGGCCGCCGCAATGTTGGCGAAATTATGTTCTGTCGATCTGCGGGTTAAGGCCTTCGGCCAGCTCGCTGTTGCACAGACCTCGGTCGCCCGGTTAAACGCCATCGTGATCCGTGATGACTTAACGAACATCTCGTCTTACCACTTATTAGCCGACTCAACTTGTGCTGAATATTGGTGGGAATGTCTGCTTGATGCAGGGGCGGAATACGGCATGCGCGTCGTCGGACTGAATGGGCTGCAAAAGGCAAACCGAAGCTGACATGGCAACCAAACGCGTTGAAACCGGCCTGGGTAGAGCCCCGGACAGCCAGCCGATAGATGAGTTAGGGGAACTTGCTTTTGCTATCGGTCAACAGGTACGTGCTTTTCGTAGCCAACAGGGCATGACGGCCGTTGCCTGCGCGAAACAGGCGGATTTATCGCCGGCGATGTTGTCAAAAATAGAGAACGGCAATGCGTCCCCATCGCTTGCGACGCTGCACTCTTTGTCACGCGCATTAGACGTACCTTTGACCGCTTTTTTTCGCCGTTTCGAAGAACAACGCGGTGTGTGTCATACCCCTGCAGGCCAAGGTGTCGTTATCGAACGACGCGGCAGCCGAGTCGGACATCTGTACGAACTTCTGGGACACGGGATCGGCAAACAATTAGCAATGGCGCCCCATCTCGTGTCGCTCACGGACGAATCCGAAGAGTTTCCGCTATTCCAACATACCGGCATAGAGTTTATTTACATGCTGGAAGGTGAAGTGGTGTACCAACACGCCGAAGAGCGCTTTCGCCTGCGGCCGGGTGATTCGCTTTTCTTCGAAGCGGACGTACCGCACGGACCATCGGAACTAGTGAATTTACCTATCCGTTTCCTGTCGATCATCGGCCAACCGAGGAACGAGGAGAATTATGGAAGCGAGGGTGTATGAGAACTTAAACCGTTACCGCCTCCCTCTCCCGCTGGGACAAATAACTCTTCGCTCGTTCGCCTACCGTCACTTAGCCATATAACAAATTACCGCTGCACGATCAGCCGGTTTTTTCAACCCAGCGAATGCCATCGTGGTGCGGGGATACATAGCCATCGGCGACTCAAGAAAGGTATCCAGGTATTCCGCTGTCCAGCTCTCCTCGGACTTGCGCATTTCTCGCGAGAACTTAAATCCTTCCACCTTTCCGACAGGCCGTTCTAACAATCCATGCAGATTCGGTCCGATACTATGCACTCCGTCATCGTTGATGGAGTGACAAATGACACATTTCTGAAACATTCTCTTACCTAATACCAAATCGCAATTTGTATCCGCGGCGGTATTAAACGTCCCAAACGAAAAGCACAACACCATCCAGGTTAATCGCGGCATTCGTCGAACTCCTTTTCCCATGAGGCCCCAAAACAGGTCAGCTATCCGTTCCCTTGTCTTTGTTGGATAATTGTACAATTTCCTCTTGGTATTCGCGATTTTCCATGCGACCTTGGATGACAAACCACGCTACCCATAATACAAAAGCAATCATGACCATAATCGTTTCGCCGCCAAACGGATAAATTGCACCGATCGCTTCGATTTTGTCGCTCCAGCTTTCAATCTTCATATCACTAACTCCCTCACATTAGCGAATCGCCTGGTAGGCGTTCTCCGCCTCCGAAAGCTCTCTGGCTGCATGCTCCGCGGCAATTTCCTGACCAACGTCCAATCCCTCGATTTCGATAGCTTCAGGGATCCGCAATACCCCGAGTTTTTTCATCACGCTTGCGACGATAAAAGCCGGAAGAAAGCCGAGTACGAAAAACATGATGAACGCGCCGCCTATCTGGCCCCATGGCGTAATAACAGCGTATTCCGGATTGGGCGAGGTGGGATAACCCCACAACACAAAACCGGCGATGATGACGCCGAATGAGCCAGCGTAACCGTGCACTGCGACCGCGCCAACGCCGTCATCGAGTTTGAAGCGATGTTCTACCCAATAGTGTGCTTTGTAAGCGATCGCTGCCCCAGTCGCACCGATCAGCATAGCCTGTATCGGATGATACAGATCGTTACCGGCGGAAGCTGAAATCACGCCGGCCAGTGCGCAGGAGTAGGTCCAAAATGGATCACCACGAGAGATCAGATAGCCAGCCAAGAACCCTCCGGACAGCGACATCAGAAAATTGAAGGTTATCGCCGATAGCGTCGTGGGACTGCCATAAATGTTAGTAGCCGAAAAACTAACACCATCACCGGCCTGTATGTCGATCATCGGCACATTGCAGGCCGCATAGAATCCCCAAAACCCAGTGAAGATAATGAACAAGCCCACCGTGGCGAACCAAGGATCGTGCGGCGGGATCTCCCGTGCTGTGCCGTCGGCGCGGAACCGTCCGATCCTTTGCCCAAGGGGGATCAATACACCGAGTGAAAACCCACCAGCAATCGCATGAATGACACCGGACGCATACGCATCGTGGTAACCCAATTTTTGTACCATCCAACCATCCGGGTGCCACCCCCAGGAAGCATCAACAACCCAGAGAAAACAGCCGATCAATACCGCCAATATCCAGAATGCATTGGAGCGGATACGCTCTATAGTCGCACTGGAAACAATCGCTGCCACGGTCCATGAGAAAAGCAGAAAAGCACCCCAAAAGACTCCGTTCAATCGCGCCCACAGCGCCGTGTCGTCACCGGTGAGTGAATCACTTGCCGGCGGTCCACCAAGATGCGGCCCCATGAGTTCACTCCAAGGTGTGGCGTGGGGCGCCGAAATCAATCCGCCGGTAATGCCTGGGCCATTGGCGAACGCGAAATAAATCCACCAACCGAAAAGAAAAAAACCGAGCGTCACCAGGGGAATGTGCATAGTGACTTGCATCAAGGTATGTAACCGATTCTTGTAGCGCGAAACCGCGACTTCGTAGACGCAGAAACCCACCTTTATCAGGAACATCAACACGATCATCACCCAGTAATAAAACTCAGTGAACAACACCGTTAATGCGGTAGTTTCGTCGTTCATCTTCCCCTCCTGAGGGAAACGATATTTAAATTTTGCCGATTTTTCTCTACCGAAAAGCAAATGTAGTTTGGTAGCGCTTACACGCTAGTGTAGTCGCATCAGTACACTTCGCACACAAGACTGTATGTACGTAATAGTAGCACTCGAAGTTCATTCCTTAAGTGCGTATTTTCAATCATCTCATCGTAGACCACCGAACCACCACGGTTGGCGTAGAGCCGAGTTAGCACAAAGCACGTGGAAGCCCTAAACTTGATCTCCTAAATCGGCGATAATTATCGTCGGCCAACAAACCGAGGGAGAGAAAAATGAATGTAAATGGCCAAGCGGCGATCGTCACGGGCGGAGCGTCGGGTCTGGGTGCTGCAACTGCGCGACTACTCGCCGAGAAGGGCGCTAAAGTCACTGTGGTCGATCTTAATGAGGAACTAGCCACTGCGGTTGCACAAGAGATCGGAGGCCAAACCGCCGTTTGCGATGTTTCATCGGAGGAACAAATGACCGCCGCACTGGCGACCGCACAGGCCGCGCACGGCCCAGCCCGCATACTTATCAACTGCGCTGGCATCGGTGCCGGCGCCCGCACCGTCGGTCGCGACGGCCCGCATAGTCTCTCTCTATTCACAAAGGTAATCTCTGTGAATTTAATTGGAACCTTCAACGCGATCCGATTATTTGCCACACAGGCTTGCGAACTCGATCCCCTGGAGGACGAAGAGCGTGGTGTTATCGTCGCGACTGCGTCAGTCGCAGCGTTTGATGGACAGATCGGCCAGGCTGCTTATAGCGCGTCCAAGGGTGGTATCGTTGGCATGACACTGCCGCTCGCGCGCGATCTTTCCAACCGGGGGGTACGCCTGTGCACTATCGCGCCCGGTGTTCTGAAAACCCCACTGATGGACACCCTGCCTAAAGAAGCACAAGAAGCACTCGGTGCCAGCGTGCCGTTTCCGAAGCGCCTCGGTCATGCCGAAGAATACGCTGGGCTAGCCACCCACATCTGTGAGAACAGCTACCTCAATGCCGAAACTATTCGCATCGACGGTGCCCTGCGCATGGCGCCTAAGTAGTTGGTTCGTAGTCTTCAGCTACATAAACGGTGTTTTACGCAAGGCATCGTGCGGTACGTTGCGCCCGTCCAAGTCCTGCATGGCCGTGACTTGGGGATGACGGCCAGTCGGCCCTTTACGCCGCGTTTAAAATTGGGCGGCCGGTGCCAGGTTCGGCTTCCACTACCTCAGTTACCAATAGCTCCGGATCCATCTCGGTGTACTTCGGCCAATCATCGGCCAACTGTTGTCTAGCTTCCTCAATACCAAACAAACCAACCATTGCGGCAACGTGTTCGCGCGAGGTGAAATACAGCGAACAAATACAATGGTAGGGCACGTTGTCGTCGACGCCATCGGCAGTGATCCCCTGGTCAACTTCCACTCGCTCAGGTGCGATGCCACAGTGCTTTGCCAACAAACTCAGTCCCAGCGGCAAATGGACATCGTAATAATGTTCCCAATTAAATGACGAACCGGGCTTTTTAGGATAGACGATTCTTATGCAGTGCATGGTTCCTCCGATCGCGCTCTTTAGGCGCTTTTTTCTTGTTTATCTTTGGCTGCAGCCAACCGCGTATCGACGGCATAACGAAAATTCCTCAATACAAGCTCCTCATCTTGAAAATGAAAATACTTCTTCGCTCCGGAGCCGAGCACCTTCTGGACCTTTTCGTGGGTGGCGGTGTCTTCCATCAATGTGTCGCGTAACCCGATCTTATTGTACTCCTGTGAAAAACGCTCTCCGGCATTACGCGGCGGCAACGTATTAACTGCGATCTCCCATACCGTACGGTCAACTGCCAACGGCCAGACGTTATACATCCAATAACAATCGTGCATTAGACCCATGATGACATTTGGAAAAATGAAATAAAGATTCATCGCACCTTGCAGGTTGTAACGGCTTTTGTCGGTGTGTCGCGGTTCGCTGAAAGCGAACGCATCATAAGCGCCGATACCGTGCTTGAGGCTTTTCACACCCACTGGGGTTGGTTCAAAAACCGGCGGCGGCTCCGTCCCGACTATACCGTGCGGACCGAACGCATCGACTACGCAATGGCGCAGCAACATACCCTGCGCGGAAGTCGATTTTGCTAGGCTATCTTTGTGCAGGAATGGTACGTGCCACCCTTCTAATTGCGCATCCAGCAACACCTTCCAATTGACAGTCTCATCCACGTCATACCACTCTCGCTTGGTCAATTGTTCAAACGGATAATTGTCCAGCGCCACGGCCACGTGGCCCAGGAAGTCCAATAGGGTCTGCTCGGGCTCCGGATTAACATGCACAAAAATAAATCCCTTCCAGATGTCGCTATGGATCTCCGTGAGCCCTAATTCTGATTTTTCTACGAAAAAGTTCTCTTCGTCCGACATGTGGGCAAGTTTGCCCTGTGTATCGAAAGACCAACCATGAAATCTGCACACGAACGCTCCACGGCATTTGCCTCGAGGTTCCCAAGCCACTTGGTTACCACGGTGTGGACACATATTGTGGAAAGCTCTGATAACACCGTCCTTGCCGTGCACGACCAACACGGAGGTTCGGCAGACAGCAAGTTCACGAACAAAATAATCACCCGGCTCCGGGATTTTTTCGATCCGTCCTACATTGACCCACGAGTTGCGGAAAACCGCTTCGCGCTCGGCTTCGAAAATCGCGGGATCGATACACGGCTCAATCGGGATCGGCGCCGTCCCAAGATGCGGATGGCGTTTAGTGTGCGTTTTATAGGTAAGTTCCACTGCAATTAACCTCTTCTTGCCGCAATCACGGACGGTAGCTTTCGCCTGGCACGAAGCGACTAAGTTCGAGCCCGAATGGATGATCTGGCTGATCGTACAACTCCACCGCCACCCAAACCTCGGCAAGGGAAAGTGTCATATTCATCAGGCGCTGCTGAGCCGGATCGAGATCGGCCAATGGATAATCGTTGAGATAGGTAAGCGCGTCGTCGACCCGCGCAAGCATTGCTGAATAGAATTGCGTGATCTCGTCCATCGACGACGCAAGCCGCTTTTGCATCCGCTCCGATTCAGCATCCAAAGCCCAGTCACTGAACTGCTCCAGGTCAGCGAATTCTGGCGGCAGAGTCAACCCTAGGGGCTGTGACATCATATTTTCGCTCATAGTTGCCCCTCGACCAACGGTTATCCAGGTTAATCCGTTGGCGTGAGGTGGTCAAACCCCGGTGGATACGCGTCATATTGTGGCCAATCATCTTTTATCTCACACCACGTTGCTTTCGAACGTACGAAGATATGGCAGCCCGTCTCGATCGTAATGTCCTCGTCCAGTGTACCGAGAGTCACACCAAACACTTTACCATCCTCGATGTCCGCGGCGATCAACGAGCCGCAGTTGGGACAAAAAAGCCTTCCAGAATGGGAACTCGACTGGAAATGCGCAACTCGGTCTTCACCACTCACCCAGCGAAAATATTTTGATTCGACATAGGCATAGCTACCGAAACCTGCACCAGTTGCTTTCTGGCAAAACGTACAGTGGCAATGGTCAACCACATAATCTTGACGCTCGATCTCATACTCTATTTGACCACACAAGCAACTGCCTCGGATCGTCATATCACTCTCTCTATACTAGTATCATCTATCCTAATATTAACCAAGCGCCCGTAATTTTTCGGTTTCCAACGCATCGAAGTCCAGTTGCCTGCCACTGCCAACAACAACGACCCGGTAAATGTCACGTGCCTCAAGCTCGGAAATTCGTTCGTCGCGCACGTCGGCAACTACTTGTGAGGGATCACGTTTGCAGGGATCCCCCCAACCGCCTCCGCCGCCGCTACGCATACCGATGATATCGCCAGCTTTCAATTTTCCGGTGAACGAACCTCGGTCGCTCAGCACAATCTCCCGTTCACTGCCCGGATTGATTACTGCTTCAGCCGGTGCACCCGCCGTACCCCCGTCCGCGCCCTTGGCAATCGTCTCCTGCGTATTCTCTGTCGCGGTATGCAGGGTGATACCGTCCTCCAATACCCGGTAGTCGCGATAGACACCCGCACCACCGCGTGATCGGCCGTGTCCGCATGATTCAGAACGGAGCCTAAACTGCTCTATCCTGAGCGGATAGCGCATCTCGACGATCTCTACCGGCGAATTGGGCACATCACCCATCACATTGATCGACATTGTCGGTCCATCCCCATCGGGACGCGCGCCATTACCGACGTCGAAAGGATCACTCAAGATAAACGGTCGCCCGTCTTTTGGGTTCACTCTGGCGATAGTCGGCATGCACAGAGTCGCTCCTCCGGCGATACAACTGTCCGGCTTTGCCTGGGCCAAAGCACGCATCGCTAATTCGAACGCTGCATTACACACATAGCCATACGAGTCGACTGGCGCTGGTCGTTCGGGACTGATCACGAGTCCACTTGGGATATCGAAACTAATTGGAAGAAAGTCCCCCTCATTGGCCGGCTCAGTTGGTGACAGCACACCCTTAATCGCAGCGCGGATCACACTTCTTACCGCATACTCGGGCGCATTCACCGGGCCCGCCCGCTGTTCGCTGGTGCCATGGAAGGACACGCGGATAGAATCATCGGCGATCTGAACTTGCGCGGCGATCGGAAACGGCACGCCGGTGACTACACCATCATGATCCATCATCAGACTGGCGGCGTATGTACCGTCCGGAATATCACGGATTCTGCGTCGGGTATCCTTCTCGGTACTTTCGATGGCTTGCGCCATGGCTTTCCGCACCGTCTCGAAACTATACTTCTCACAGAGAGTCTGTAGCCGCTCCGCGCCCTGGCGACACGAAGCGATCTGCGCCTGTAGATCTCCGGTGACGATATCAGGGTAGCGCGTATTTCCTCTTATGACGCTCCACAACGCCTCAACTCTATCACCCCCAGCAACAAGTTTTTCATGTCTATAACAAATGCCC
>CAZBOQ010000025.1:0-3227 GCA_964493555.1 uncultured Gammaproteobacteria bacterium
TCGGGCGGTGTACGCGCAGCCCGCATGTCAGCTGGCTTCGGTGCCCGCGTTGCGGTCGCCGAAGATAAATATATGGGCGGGACCTGTGTTAACGTCGGCTGCGTCCCGAAGAAGTTGTTCGTTTACGCCTCACACTTTTCCGAAGACTTTAAAGACGCCTTTGGCTTCGGCTGGTCGACACAACAACCAACGTTCGATTGGCCAACGCTCAAAGAAAACAAAAATATCGAAATCGAACGCTTGAACGGAATCTATGAACAACTTCTGGAGTCCGCTGGCGTTACCATTATGGAGGGGCGTGCTGTCCTGCTCGATGCGCATACGGTTGCCGTCGCCGAACGACAGATAACGGCTGAACGGATTCTAGTCGCAACCGGAGGATGGCCAAGTAAACCCGACATCCCGGGCATCCAACATGCAGTCACCTCCAACGAGGCGTTTTTTCTGGACACTTTGCCCAAACGCGCACTGATCGTGGGCGGCGGTTACATCGCGGTCGAGTTCGCGGGTATTTTCCATGGACTCGGGGTGGCCACCACTCAGATTTACCGAGGACCGTTGTTTTTGCGTGGCTTCGATCAAGACGTGCGCAAATTCCTAGCAATGGAAATGCGCAAAAAAGGGATCGATCTGCGTTTCGATAACAATATTGCTGCGATCGAGACAAATGGCGATGGCTTCGTCGCAACACTTGTCGACGGCAGCAAGATCGTTAGTGATCTCATCATGTACGCGACTGGCCGGCATCCAAACACTGGGGAGCTAGGCCTACGAGAGCTCGGTGTCAAACTCGATGACAAAGGCGCAATATTGGTAAACGATCATTACCAGACCTCAGTTTCGTCGATTTATGCTATCGGCGACGTTACAGATCGAGTAAACCTAACACCAGTCGCATTGGCCGAGGGTACGACCTTCGCGAGAAACCTTTATGCGGGCGACACCCATTTGGTCGACTACGACAACATTCCGACCGCCGTATTCAGCCAACCGAGTATCGGCACCGTCGGTCTGACCGAGGAACAGGCTCGGAAGCGTTACGGCGATATTGACATCTACAAATCTAGCTTCACACCAATGAAGCACACCCTCTCTGGTAACGGTGAGAAAACTCTAATGAAAATGATCGTCAACACAGCCAGTGATCGGGTTCTGGGAGTCCATATCGTCGGGCCGGATGCCGGCGAAATCACTCAGGGGCTAAGCGTGGCACTACGCGCCGGAGCGACCAAGACAATTTTCGACACTACTATCGGCATTCATCCTACTGCTGCAGAAGAACTGGTGACGATGCGCGAACCGGTCAATGCATAGGATGGACACGACGGTCCGAAGCTTCAACATTTTGTCGTGAATCGCATATTCCGATTCCTGGTCGTATACCTCCTCACCGCGATCGTGTCCACTCCGCTCTCTGCCGAGACAACTCTCGTCGCGGCTGCCAGTAATGTCGTCCCCGCACTCGACGCCATCCTCGCTGTTTACTATCGCGACACCGGGAAAAATATTCGTTACACGAGCGGGTCCTCCGGCAATCTCATGCACCAGATAACCCGGGGCGCACCATTTCAGGTATTTCTGTCTGCCGATGAAAATTATGTGGACCGTTTACACCGTCTGAACCTGACCCGTCGCGAGGGTAAGATATATGCACTGGGCAAGCTTGGGATTTTTATACCCCGATACTCCACTCTAGCAAACCATACGCTCGCGTCATCGAAATTGTTCGACGACGCGCGCATGAAACGGCTAGCAATAGCTAACCCAGAGCACGCGCCCTACGGCCGTGCTGCCAAAGAGGTTCTACAAAATACTGGCGCTTGGGATCACCTGCAGCATGTGCTGATCGTGGGCGAAAACGCCGCACAGGCATTGCAGTTCGCATTAACCGGTGGCGTGCAGGGCGCGATCATTCCCGCCTCTCTAATGACGCACCAGCTACCACGCGACGCCGGAGTTTTTCTCGAATTTCCGTCAAACTGGCATCAACCGCTACGACAAAAAGTAGTTCTTTTGAAAAACTCCTCTCCCGACGCCGAAGCTTTCTTTGTTTACCTGACCTCCGCCCGTGCACGGCCTATTTGGCGGCAGAATGGTTATGACCTACCGGATCCGTAACAAGCGCACATAATGGACTGGACAGCATTTTCGTTGTCATTACTCTTGGCGGTCTGGACATGCGCCTTCTTGCTCCCGTTAGGGATCATCATCGCGCGAACGTTAGCATGGGGACGGTTCAAAGGCCGCGGTTTGATCGAGGCGTTGATAACCTTGCCTTTGGTATTGCCACCGACGGTATTAGGTTACTACCTGCTGAGTGCTTTTAGCCCAGATTCAACGTTCGGCGGCTTGTACGCGGCGCTGTTCGAGCAACCGCTAGCATTCACCTTTCAGGGACTGCTGCTAGCATCGATGATTTTCAATATCCCGTTTGCAGTGCAGCCTATGCAGCGCGCTTTTGAAAATATTGCCCCGGAGATTCGTGAAGCCGCCTGGTGCAGTGGGATTTCCACTTGGTCCACATTCTGGCGGCTCGCATTACCGCTCGCCTGGCCTGGCCTGCTTTAGGCCCTAGTGCTAGTTTCCGCCCACACATTAGGAGAATTCGGTGTGTTACTGATGCTGGGTGGCAACATCCCCGGAGAAACCCGGACTATAGCCATCGCGATCTACGACCGTCTGCACACCTTCGATAACCATGGTGCCGGCACCATGTCTGCCGCGCTGTTAGCATTTTCATTTACCGCTATTGCTTTTATTTATTTATTGAATGACCGCTACGCAGACAGAAAACGCGGCTGACTTGGGCCTCACCGTCGAAGTCACACAAGCGCTGCCAATCCGGTTGGCTGCGCGCTTCAGTTGCCGTGCCGGTGAACTGCTCGCCCTGGTAGGACCATCCGGCAGCGGTAAGACGTCGTTGCTCCGCTGCATCGCAGGTCTCCAGCGTCCACACGGAGGCCACATAAGCTGCATGGGTCAGCTTTGGTTCGACGGCACCACTGGCCTCCACTTAAACCCACAAGAACGCCGCGTCGGAATGGTGTTCCAACATTACGCGTTGTTTCCGCACCTAAACGCATTGGAAAACGTCGCCATCGCGATCTACGACCGTCTGAAAACCTTCGCTAACCATGGTGACGGCACCATGTCTGCCGCGCTGATAGCATAATCATTTACCGCTATTGCTATTATTTATTTATTGAATGACCGCTACGCAGCCAGAA
>CAZBOQ010000026.1:0-8184 GCA_964493555.1 uncultured Gammaproteobacteria bacterium
GCTTTAATCGAAAGTACACTACGAGAACGTGATGCTGAGAGTTACCGACAATAAAATTGGTGACCATTTTCTTGGCACGCATTGCACTGAGGTGATGATGGAAATACAGGGGGTTCCCGGTCATCGAAGCTGCAGCGATAATTTTTCCGACGCGTTGCAAGAATTCGGTTTGCGGCTTGAAGATGTATACAGCCCGAGTGTGCTTAATGTATTTGCGAATATCACTATCGATCAAAAAGGCGATGGGACCATACGTGTTGATCCTCCGCGTAGCGAAAAAGGAGATTTCATTGAGTTTCTGGCGGAGATGGATGTTCTCGTAGCAGTTTCAGTCTGCCCGGATGACAAGACGGCAATAAATGATCATGACTGTAAAGCTATAGCGATCCAGATCTCAGAAGCGTAGGTGCAGTGATCAATAACGTTTTAGGTTTTTGCTGCTTTCTTTTTTTGGTGGTTTCGCTGAGCCTGGGCTCTTTGGCTTCGCCACCCAATGCTGCAGCGCAAGATGTCAGTAGCTACAACAATGATCCGTTCGCTAAACCTGGGTTCATCACCCCTCTCACTTTGCCGGATTCATGGCCAACGAATATACATAGAAACCCGCACAACCTGAGCCCGACCGATACAAGAACCAAGCTGGTGATGCTCGGAACCGGCATGCCGTCGCCTAATCCCTATCGCGCCGGCCCTTCTTACGCGCTGCTCGTAAATGGCTCGCCATACCTCGTTGATGCGGGAGAAGGGATCTGGCGTTCGATAGCAAAGGCTGCTCTGATAAACGGTGATGAGTTCACCCAAGGATTATCCCCGCCGAAACTCAAATATCTTTTTGTAACGCATTTGCATCAAGACCATACCGTCGGGATGCCTTCGCTACTTCTTAGCCCGTTCAACTGGTTATTCCGAATTCATCAGGACATTTACGGCCCGAAGGGGACCGAAGATATGGCGGAGCATATCTTTGCTGCTTGGAAAATTGATACTCAGGCGGCCATCTCTGATGGGCACAATCCGGAGGGTGGTCGAGCGACGGGCCACGATATCCTTTTCGAGCAAGATGGTCTTGTGTACGATGATGTCTACGTTTCGTTTGAAGCTTATAGTACTAAACACGCATCACTCCTAGATACGTTCGCTTACCGCTTTACAACTGAAGATCGGGTCGTTGTTTTCACCGGCGACGGCGGTCCTTATCATTCGAACATTGTCAGGGCGGCGAAAAATGCCGATATTCTGGTGACTGAAACGGTAACGGAGGAGAATATTCGACACGCGCCGTGGGGTGGAAAAACAGTCGAGGCGAAGAGAAACGAGATTTTTCGGTTCCACTTTTCGCCGGCAGTTCTGGCTAGAATTGCCAATGAAGCCAATGTCAAGACGATCGTGCTTTCTCATGAGCAGAACTACAATAGTGGCGAGAACTATCGACCGCTGGGACTGATCAACGAAGTGAAAGCAGCGGGATTCGAAGGCGAAATCTATTCGGCCATGGACGGTGATGTTTACTAGCGCGTTTCCCGGGATAGATTCACCGTGCATCCATTACGATGCTGTGTGTTGCGAACTGCTATTTTGAGGAACACCGTTGGTGAAGGCAACGGTATGAATTCACCCATTGGACTATTTTCGGAAACTTCTCTTGCCGACCTTCGGGATGTTCACGCCTATTATGATGATTTGCGAAAACAGATACGGCTGGCGGACGCACTAGGTTTCGATTTCTTCTCTGCCACCCAAAGCTACGGACGTGACTTTCCGGACACGACCTTCTCGGTGACCCCGGATCCATTGATGTTGTTCGCGAGCGAGAGCGCCAACACCAAGAAGATTAAGGTCTTGACCGGGATCCTTGTTGCGCCATTTCATCATCCGGCCATGGCAGTCTCACATGCTGCTGCCGCCGACGCTCTGACCGATGGGCGAGTGATGTTGGGTATCGGACGTGGACATCCATGGTTATATGAACGCTTAGGGTTTGATCAGAGCACTTCACGAGAGCGCTTTGCGGAATTCTGTGCGATGACTGCTGCCATTCTGGACGAACCGACGGCGCGTCATAATTTCTGCGGGGAATTTTGGGACACTCGGGAATTTGAACTGTTGCCCGGTTTTGTGAATGGACGGCCTGAGGTCTACGTTGCGCAGGTAGGGGGAGTAGCGACCGCGGATCTCGCCGTCAAGCACCGATTCGGTATGCTGTATCCAAGTTATCTTGGTGTTCCGTTGGAACAGGTCATCGAAGTCGAAACATATTTTCAGGAATATCACCATAGACGGTGGGGGCAAGCGGGTAATTCTTTGCTCGGCGTACAGATATACGCAGCCGCTGATGAGGAGACCGCGATTTCGACAGGCGCGCGGGCTTTGTCTCGCCAGTTGATGGTATTTGCCCGTAACATGACAACACTGGCGGATCAGATCGGTGATCAATATCCTGCTTATGGTCCGCTGGCGGACTTCTTCACGCACATGTCGGATCAAAATGTGTGCCGAGAAACCGTATTGCGGGAATGGCCGCGCTATCTTGCAGTTTGGGGCACGGCTGATCAGTGCCTTGCAAAATTCACTGAGCTCTTCAACCACCTCCGCCCACACGGATTGATCCTCAATATCGACGCGGGTGACCTTGAATCGGCAGAGATCGAAGAGGCGATGCGCTACGTCGGCGAAAACGTACTCCCCGGACTGCGCGAAATGTTGGAGCCGGGGAGCGGCCAGAAAGTGAGTAGAGAGCAAGAGACGTGATCCAGGATAATACCTGTTTGTGGAGAGTCACGATTTCAGACTAATTTGCGCTTTCCGGTGACATTCGCGGATCGATGAAAAAATCAGTAAACCAGTCATCCCAGGGCGCGCCTGTACCGATGAAACTGATCTAACACTGAGACCGACCTTAAGCTTTTTCGCCGATTCGGGCAGGCGTGAACGAGGAGCGCGATGGTTGGAAAAAACTCACCGGTCGATCTGCCTCATCAGGTAGTCCGGCCCTTACGCCGTGTCAACGCGTATTGCTTTTATTCGCCCCAGACCGACTCGAAGGTCTTGCGCTCTATGATAAATGCTTCACGGTAGGGATCGCCGATATTTTCCCAAGTGCCAGTAAAGCCTTTCGGCACCATGACGTGATCGCCTTCCTTGAAGATCTGGGTTTTATCGGTCGCGTCGTCATATAAATGCAGCTCTCCGGACAAGATCAGTACCCATTCATCGTAGGCCCAGGGAGCGGCAACTTTGAATATTGTGGTTTTGGACTCGTAAATACCGTAGACGATGTCGCCTCGGAACAGCACTTCCAACTTCGGTGCCGGATCGCCGCCGCTAATGATCGCTTCTGCGGGAAGCGGTGGTATTGTACTTAGGTCCTGGCCGGCGAGTTTCGTCCGGGAAAACTGAAACGGTGTGGTGTTATTTATGTCCGAATCTTCGACGCCGTCGACCGCAGCCGCCAACATGAAAACGCACAGCGATGCGGCCGCGACAAGGGCATTAAATAGTTTTCGGTTCATCAGGAACTCTCCTTTGCAGTGTTTTTTAGCTAACCCTTTACGAATTCGTTGTTATGCGGTGTGGCCCCGTGTCGTAAGGCTGATTACTCTTTCGGATTTTCTCCTCTACAAGCCGTTGTCGATAGCAGTTAGGATGAATCCATTCCAAGCGTTGGTCACCATACCATTTATTTAATGTTGGCTACCGAACGCGCTGATTCGAGGACGAGAGAAAACGTGGAAGTGCCGGGATCGATCATTTCGAAATGACCGGATTCGCTTGCCGCGATCGGGGTTATCTGCACGTCGCCCGCGGCTCGGGCGCTTTTCAAATACGCGCGCGCCACGGGTGTCCAAGCCGTGTCGTGGTCACCGAGGATCAGGATCTGGGGAACACCGATTGGCGCCATCTGCGCCGTGTCAGCGAAACGATAGCGTTCTGGCACCTCTTTTGGGGATCCACCTAGGAGTTTGTCGACAACGTGATCGCATTGCTTGCCTTTGTACAAAAAGGCCAGATCCGATGCCGGCGCTAATGCAACGACGCCGTTTACCGTAATGGGATCTGGCTGATGCAAGAGGTGCTCGGTCGGGATCTTGCGCCGGGCCGCAGTCCAAAGGGCTAGGTGGCCACCCGCAGAGTGACCCATTAGGACGACCCGCGAAAGGTCGAGTGGATGGGTTTGGGCCAGAACTCGCAGATGATCGGTACCAGTACCGACGTCAAGCAGGGTACCTGGATAACCGCCGCCTGGGTTTCCGACTCGGCGGTATTCGAGGTTCCAGACCGCGAATCCGGATTCTTTCATGGCCGTGGCTAGTGGCCGAGAGTCTGTTAGATCGTATTTGCCCAGCCAACAGCCACCGTGGATGAACACGATGACTGGATGGGGTCCTGCGCCTTGCGGCACATGGAACTCGCCGAACTGTAAAGGCTCTTCGCCGTAGTAGATCTTTTCGCCGGGCATGCCGAACATGAGGTGGCCTAGGTCGCCCACGGTCATGATGTCCGGGTATGCGCTCGTTCCAACAAACATTGCAGCAGTTAGGATTGTCCCAGCCGCCATCTTGCCAGCGACTGTCATGTTTCGCCGCTTTGTGCATCGATGGCCCACACATTGGCGAAAGCGCCTGTGATGTAGATGTGCTCGTCGATCACCAGCAGTGTTGCAGCGAAGTTTTCGGTCGTTGAGATGTTTGCATACCATTCCAGGGCGAGTGTGGAAACACTTTCCTCATTAAAGTTGGTCCAGTGGCACGAAGCGCTGCTCGTAGAAGGTCAGCCCGTAAGTCAGCCAATTTTCAGAATCGTTTTCAGCTGCGAGAGGGAGGTTCCGATCGATCTCGGCAGCGCTGACCGTATACAAGCGCAATATCAGTGCGGCTACGACCCATGCGCTTAGGTATTCGCACTTGGTTTTACTCCTGGAGTTGGACCTAAGATCGGAATGCATCTACAAGGCGTCGGTGCACGCGCAGCGTCTCAATGGGATCGGTACCGGGTTGACGTCCAAAACCGCAGTAGTTGGCGACGCCGAAATCTGTCAGATAGCGATGCGCAGTTTTCTCGCGGAGTTTGAGTCCCACTTCTCCGTCGACGTTCATAGCTAGCCCGAGAAATACACGCGCGTCACCGACGTTAAGCTCGGATAGCGGTGCATAGAAGGAATCGTCGTCGCTTCGGCTGGTTTTGGAGCCGGCGAGATGGAGAAAATCAACGGTGCGCCCTGACGACGCCACTGCTTCATTAGCCATGCGCACTACCAGTCCCATGTCTTTTGTTTCAAACATTGGCCACGCGGGGAAAGTACCGTAACAAAAATGATAACCGAGCAGCGCCTCCTCGGGAATGATAGATGCCAAGCGAGGAAGCGGATCAGCATAGCGATCCCATGACTTCTCTTTGTTCATCCATTGCAGGATGCCCTCAATATCGAGTACTTCGACGCAGACGTCCCACTGGATTGCAATGTCGTCCGCCGGTACGATCTTGAACAGTCGCTCGATTTGCCGCTCAACGAGTTCTTCATAAGCGGCTGCCACGATAGGATAATCGTGTTGAAAGTCTTCCCGGAACCACCTACCGATAGCGCTGTTAGGGTAGGGTAGTCCAATCTGAAAACGGACCCCTGTCGGGATCACCCCCTCTTCACGCAGCACACGAAAAGTTTCGTACGACTCGATTGCCTCGTCCATCCGCAGCCAGTCATTGAGCTTGAGTGACGAGACGCCCGTTTTCAGTCGAAATTCCTGCATATCCCATTGGTGTCCCGGCGCCCAGTCGGGAAGTCCTGGTGGCGTGTCTTTGGGCATTTGCAGAGTTTCTATGTCCGCGTGGGGGTGAAAAAGCCAGTTTGATTCCTGACAGATCCATAACGCTCGGTTGCCGGTTTCGCCGTCTGGCAGAGCGAAACAACAGTCGCCGAACATGGGGCCACAAGTGCGAAAAGCATCCTCAGTGGTTTCCGAGGGCAAGCTACCGACCAGCATGAAATCACTCGTTACGCGTCCTGTCATTAGAATACTCCTGATTTATTTAGACCCGAGCTCCCAGCTTTATGTCGTTGGCAGCATCGGATAACTCACTTGATGATTTGAAGCTCGAAAGGGCCACTAGGACATGCATTGTTCGTCTAAAGACGATCGAAATCAACACGAAAACTGCTAGTGTGCATCATACTGTGGAGTAAAAGCGGGCATAATTTCCAAGTGGATCTTAATGTATAATGCCACCTGATGTCGGGGTGCGGTCATGTAACATTGAACTATTCGTCGGCTGTGGGTTCTAGCGAGCCAAGAACAACTAGGGGAATGTATGACTGATCTGCAACGAAGTGATGTCTTTCTCGTCGGTAGCCTCGCTGTTCCGAGCGATACTATAGAGGAAGCACTACAGGTTGGGGCTGAAGTGTTAGGTGAACGCTTGTGTGCGCTACCGGACGGTGAGGTCGGCCTGCGCAGTTGGTGGATCGGAGGCCTCGGGCAATTGACCTTTTCGAAGCATCCGCAAATCGAAGAGATAGAGGGAGGGACCCCCCAGCCGTTGGGTCGGTTTGGTTCTTACCGTATCAAGGATGGCGAAACAGGCGTGAGCCTAGAAGGGTATCTACCCTATGCGGACGCTGCCATTAGTTCATACGCTGCCTTCAAGGAGTTGAAGGCGGCGGGCAAGCTGCCGGTAGATCTGCGCTTTCAAGTAGCAGTGCCGACGCCGCACGCAGCCATCGAGTCATATTTCGCTGATCCCGCCGAGTGGCCGGAAATGAATGAGGCCTGGCAGCGTGCAGTTACAGCGGACTTCAGCCGCATCCTGGAAGTCATACCGGCCTCCGAGCTTTTGATTCAGTGGGATTACTGCACAGAGGTTATCGACGTTGTTGGCGCTGATCACGGTGGCCGAGAACTGGAGATCATGCAGCCGTGGATTTCGGCCGACTCGGTAGAGGAGAAATTCGCTAGGCACACTGCATCTGAGTACATCGGACCACTTGCCACAGGGATTCCCGATGAGGTTCACTATGGATATCACGTTTGTCTCGGTACCTTCCCACAGTTCCCAACCACGCCGGCCGCGGATCTCGGTTGGATGGTGCGAATGACAAATGCGTTGGTGCGGCACACGCCCCGCCGAGTGGACTTCGTTCATCTGCCGGCAACAGCTGAGGCGGACCGTGCTTATTTTGCGCCACTGACAGAGCTGGACGTTGCCGGAGCTCGCGTATTCCTGGGCATCGGACATCGGGACGGGACGGATGCGATCACCGCTCGGGGTCAGGCTGCACGCGAATTTCTGCCGGATTTCGGGATCTCGCACTACTGCGGCTATGGTCGAGACGATCGTGACCGCATCACCGAACTGCTGGGTGAACTCCGCAGCGCGGCAGATCTGCTCGCTGCTGGGACAGATTAAGCCTCAACCGACAGCGGTGTCTAACCGCCGCTCGCAGTTCGGAATGTATCGACAAGCTTCCGATGGGCGCGCAAGGTCTCTAGCGGCGCGGCGCCGGGCTGGCGACCAAATCCACAGTAGTTGGCGACGCCGAAATCGGCAAGGTAACGCCGGGCCCGTGCCTCACGGATCTTCAAACCAGCTGCTCCGTCGGCGTTCATAGCAAGTCCGAGGAACACGCGCGCGTCTGCTACGTCGAGATCTTGCAGCGGTGCATAAAACGCGTCATCGTCACTGCGCAGACTAGTGGGGCCTGCCAGATGCAGAAAATCGACCTGTCGGCCGGCGCCTGTTACTGCTGCGTTCGCCATCTGTACCACCAAACCCATATCGTCGGCTTCGTACATGGGCCATTGTGGGAAGGTTCCATAACATAGGTGGTAACCCAATAACGCCTCCTCGGGAACTGCCTGTCCAAGCGGTGTGAGAAAATCAGTGTAGCGTTCCCAGGCCTTTTCCTTGGGCATCCAAAGGATCGTACCCTCCAAATCAAGCACTTCCACGCAGACATCCCACTGGATCGCTATATCCTCTGGAGGCGCGCCGTCGAAAAGCCGCGTCAGTTCACGGATTGCAAGATCGGTGTATGCGGGTGCGAGAATATCGAACGCACGGCCGTAGTCTTCACGGAACCAATTTCCAATCGCACTCTCAGGAAATGGTAAACCGATCTGGAAGCGCACACCCCTCGGGAGCACCCCTTCATCGCGTAGGGCTTTGAACTCCTGATATGACGCAATCGCGTCG